>JAWAXC010000030.1 GCA_038897115.1 Sulfolobales archaeon
TCAATGGTGGTAGCCGGCCTAGGAGCTTCTGGCATAGCTAGATTCGATACAAAAGATCCTAACGCGATAACACCGATGATCATGACCACACTACTCCCCGAATCGCTTGTTGTAGCCCTAGCCCTCGCCGTGTGGGCCGCGGCTCTATCAACACTCGACTCGATCCTCCTAACACTAGCATCTATAATAGACATTGATATCATGGGGAGGGGTGATCTGACCTCCTCCCCGCCCTGAAGGGTGAGGGTTCCCCCTAGGGCGGGGAGGTTTGGGCTACATCCCAGGCTCTCGCCTGGTTTAGCCTCTCGCCTGGTCTTAGGCGTGTTACCCCTACCCCGTATAGTGCGGGGCTCGGGGTTATGGCCTTCTTTTTAGCTAGTATGTTGAATGCTCCTACGAGGTCTGCGTTGAATGCGATGTTATGCTTGTAGCATTTGAGTAGCCCTCTTGATATTCTCTCGTGATTCTCTATAGTTCTGCATATTGGGCATGTTCTCGAGGTGTTTTCCTCATCAACATGCTCAACCTCTATCCCGTATTCCTCAGCAACATCTCTAAGCCTTCTCAATAGATATCCATAGCTCCATATATGGACGATCTCAAAGTTAACCTTAGAACCCTTATTAGGCTCTTGAGAAGCATATTTCGGATGACCAATAAATATTCTTTTAACACCTTCATTATATAGCCATTCTATTGTGTTCCTCACAGCCCAGTCAATATAGCTTTTGATCTGTTTCCTCCACCTCTTATACATCCTCCCAAGCCTCTTAGAAGAC
Source organism: Sulfolobales archaeon (assembly GCA_038897115.1). Taxonomy (NCBI): domain Archaea; kingdom Thermoproteati; phylum Thermoproteota; class Thermoprotei; order Sulfolobales; species Sulfolobales archaeon. The sequence goes on from JAWAXC010000030.1 coordinate 780, forward strand.
CTAAGACCATATCTATTCAAGGTGCTTTGATAGCTAGAGATCTTATCCCTCCAGTAGAAGCTAATAGCCTTCAAAGGCCTCCCATTAACCAATAAGGCAGACCCATCATCAACATAGACGGCTAAGAGGTTATTGATGCCTATATCAATGCCAGCCTCTTTATCTCCATTAAGCTTAAGTGGGATCCTAAAGCTACTACCCCTGATCACCTTTCTATCAACCTCATATGATACGTATATATACCATTTCTCCTCATCATGGTCGTAGTGTATCTCAGCCCTACCCTGCCTCCCAGCTATATGTATCTTCCCAGAGTATCTAACCCTTATAGATCCAATAGCACCTAAGCCCTTTATCACGATATATCCACCATCAACCCTATATTGATCATTTCTAAGGACACTCCACAATATTCTGATCTTCCCCCTCTTCCTATAACCAGGCGGATTAACCCTTGTTATAAATGGTGGTAGCCTACCCTCCCTCTTAGCCTTCAAAGATGAGAGGAAGCCTCTCCAAGCCTCATCGTTCTTATTCAGAACCTGCTGTGTTGTTGCAGACCCGATTAGCTTCTTATACCTCTCGTAGAACTCCTTATATGTTTGCTTAAGATCTACTCTTTTGGTTTCGAAGAACATTCTCCTCCTAGCATAGTTAACCTCGTTCCAGAGCTTCGAAGATATATCACATAGTTTCCTCAGCCCCTCCTCAGCCACCTCATCTGGCAGTAGTCTCAGCATCACAGCTCTGATCAAGATATCACGCTCGGCCCCTGCGGGCATAGAGATAGGAGTGTTATAGCAGATGGAGTTAGCCCGCCGAGGCCCAAAAGGATTATGGAGCAAAGCTTATAAGCATTTCGCCATCCCCGCCCTAAAGAGGCGAGGCTTTCAGTTGTAATACTATATATTATAAGGAGTTTTGTATATGGCCATCCGCTGGATTATCCAGCAATGGCTGCTCTAGCCATCACCTTGATTCTTTCATTAGCTATATATATGAGAAGCAGATCTACTGGATCAGAGGTACAGGAATGAGTCGGTGGGAAAAGGAGTAATAGTATCATAGCTATTCTAACATGTACTATGGATCGAATATATGGCTTTATAGCCTCCCTAGGATAAAACATCTGGATGTGAGTATATTTGTCTGGAAGAATTGTTATAGGGACTGATGATGGTTTATATGAGCTCAGGGAGGGGAGGATATATAGGATATGTTGTGAGGGATATACTATCTATGATGCTAAGATATATAATGATGAACTCTATATATGTTCCAGCGATGCAGGTGTTCTAAGGATCCTTGGTGATAGGGTTATAAGGGTTATTGATGCACCCTGCTGGAGGCTATACGTATGGAATGATCTATTGGTAGCATCTGTAGAGGGGCCTATGCTATATATCGTTAGAGAGGATAATGCAGAGCTTCTAGCTGATTACAGAGTATATGCTAGCAAGCTAGGCTGGTGGTTTCCCCATGGGCCTCCACATATCACCGATATATCTATTTTTATGGATAGATTTGCGGCATCTGTCGAGGTTGGCAATATACTGGCTGGACATGATCTCTCATCAATGGCTCCCCTAGACTTTAGCCATGATCAACATAACCTGCTATCCCTAGAGAGAAGGCTTCTCATAGCCACTGCTTCAGGAGTATATTACACAGAGGATCTCAATAGCTTTGTATTATCAAGCGGATCTGACGGCTATTTCCACGCACTAGAGTCATGCGGATCAAAGGTTGCTGGACATGTAATGAGTACCGAGCCTCTGAGGATATCCGAGGATCATGGTAGAACATGGATTAAAATAGGGTTGAGGCTCCCGCCACCGACATATGGAACAACAGGGATAGTATGCATCGATGATAGTAAATTAATATATTCAACAACAGAGGTATATGAAATAGATCTAGATAGAGTCGATGCAAAGAAGATCGTAAATACCATCCCAATGACTAGACGAATTACTAAGCTTCCATTTAAAGATTAGAAGCTATTAGTGTTTGACTCTAAAATTTTAATACGTTAGCTAGGAAACACCTAGGATCTTTGGTATCATAGCTACACCTAGTTATTTTCTAGAAGTTGTTTTGATCAACCTATATATTAGCTCTTGATGTAATGATATGGGGCCCATAGCTGTGGGTAGGAGAAAGGGTAAAAAGTTCATATATTATTTAATAGCATCTATATCTCTAATTATACTTTTAACCCAGTATATATCATTCCAAACCCTATCTGAATTCATAGCTAGAGAGAATACCATTAGACTCCTCGCCTCTAGACCCGATTGCTCCTCACTTCCCAAGAGGGCTTTAATAGCTGATAGCCTGTCTCTAGATTATCCAAATGAGCCCCTTATCCAGAGACTCTCAGATCTTCTCAGGAGGGCTGGATATTCTGTCGATATTAAAAGGGGTGTGGAGGTCACTCCGGAGCTCTATTCGAGGTTAAATGAATATTCAATAGTTATCTTGAGGACACATGGGGGGAAGGCTGATGTGGTTGTTGGGGGTAGGGATATAAGGTTCAACGGTCTTTTCACAGGCCTTGAGTGGAGGGATGAGTATATGGGGTTCAAGCTGAATGGCACCGCCACTAGGGCCTTTCCATATAACTCTACCAAGGCCTATCTAGCTGTGCTCCCGAAGTTCTTCTATGAAAAGCTTGGAGGACTATTCTGCAGGGGTTCCGTTGTTATAGCTGCAAGCTGCTTCTCACTCTATACCAGGGATATTGCAGATGTACTTGCATTGAAGGGACTAACATATTATATAGGATTCGAGAGTGTAGTGAGAGTCGATTATATGGATAAAGCATTAGAGAAGATCCTAAGCCTAGTCCTCACAGAAAACTATACATGGGAAGATGCAGCTAACAAAGTGCTCGAGGAGCTAGGACCAGATCCCGTTGTTGGGGAATATATGAAGGTAATACACTACAGCGGGCCCTAACAATCCCCTATCCCTCGAAAACCATCCCTCTAGACAATAGCTGGCGTCTCTTCGCTTGTTATTTTCTATTAAGGGTAGGATATAGGTTAGGGCTATCTTGAATGAGTAGAGGACAAGTACATAGTTGGGCGATGAAACCTGTCTAAGCGTTTCCCCTCTCACGATACTTCTAGTTATTTTTCCCTAGCTTTACTTCTGTGATTAGAGCTAGCCCTCTATGCGGATTCAATAGCTTCTCCTACACCTTATGGGACTCCTAAATGTGGAGAGGTATCTCAAACCCAATATTAATAACTCCGATCACACCTCTATCCATGATTAAACCATTGCCTAGTCTTTCCAGTCTTAGCTATATCCTTATTACTTTTACCTCTCTACCCCTTTCAACACTATGTGAATCGCAGAGGGCATATTAATCTTAATAGGCTTCCTGTCAAACAGATCTCTAGAGGAGGAGTAGGCTTCGGATTCCTTAACAATATGTTAGGTTTACTGTTCAATATCTCTCCAAATTTTGAGACGCACCACTGGTGGATCCTATGCCTCAGATTCTTACCAGCTTTGTTAGCTATTCTATTCTTATCCTTATGAGCGTTTCCAATAACTACGAATGCGTTATATCTTCTAGCGATCTCCTCGATAATCCCGGCGGTTTTATATATGATGTCCTCTTTCCTCTCTCTCAGAGCTTTTAAGTGCTTTCCTAACCTATCTATCCCTACTAGTAGATCTACCCATAGTTATCCTTATTCCTCTTCTGAGTATGCTATAGCTATTTTACCAATACTAGCCTCGATTCTATAGATTTCATGTAGCTTTCTATTAATTAAAACGGCTAGAGTAATGTTATTCTCATTGACATCTGCTGTAACAACGTTATCTGGATCATACTATATCTTGAACTCTTTTGTTGGAGGTAGATATATATGATAGATATATGGATCTTCCAACTAACCAGTTTCAACATCAGCTCGCTAGATGGATTCCAACCACTACAGAGGTATCTATGTAGCTCTCCCTATGCCTCTGGTGTTCATATATCTGTATACGATATATGTATACGGTGGTGTCTATGAGTGTTGTTATTAGTGTTAGAGTTCGTGAGGAGGTTAAGAGATTGTTAGAGGAGAGTGGAATTGATATAGGAGAGGAGGTTAGGAGGTTTTTAGAGGAGCTTGCTTGGAAGGTGAAGATAAGAAGATATATTGAGAAGTGGGATGCTATTCTAGCAAATGTTATACCCAGTGAAAAGGGATTTTCAGAGGCATCGGTGAGGGAGGATCGTGAGAGTCATTGACCCATCTTCATTAATCAAGTACTTCTCCCGTGAGGAGGGGTGGGATAGGGTTAGGGATCTAATGAGAGATGGGGTTATAACCCTAGATCTAGCGGTTAAGGAGGTTGCAAACGCTCTATGGAAAAAAGTTCTGACCTCCTCCCCGCTCTGAAGGGTGAGGGTTCCCCCTAGGGCGGGGAGGTTTGGGCTACATCCCAAGCTCTCGCCTGGTTTAGCCCTGGGCCGGGTCTCCGGCCGGTTACCCCTATCCCCTCTCGGGGACTCGGGGCTATTGTTGCTAGCCCCCATCTATGATCATCCGGGGGCTTGGCTGCCATGCTTAATCGCATCATCATCTAGCTATTGTACTTACATCAAAGATTATAAGCATTAACAACATCCCCGCCCTAAAGAGCGAGGCTTTCAGTTGTAAAGGGAGAGATGGAGTATAAGATAGCAGCTGAGATCCTAAGGGATATCGTTGAGGGCACGTCCTTTCCAGTGGAGAAACATGATGGCTATATCCTCGAAGCATTTAAAATAGCATGTGAGAATAGGATCACAATATATGATTCGCTATTCATAGCCCTAGCAAAGGTGAAGAACCTCGAGATCATGTATCTGAAAAGTCTTGTTCTTTTCAGGATAGGGGGTTAGTAGCTATATATCCTTCCTTTGTGGTGTGGAGGATCAGACTAATAGGGCTTTAACACCTAACTTCCTAGCTATCTCTACCTGCTTTCTATTGCTTGTTAATTATAAATGCCCTTTAGCTACACAGCTGGCTACAAAGCTTATAAGCATCAGATTATAGGGGTTTGATATATATGGCATTTGCATATCTCATAGCACTAAGGGCTGAACATAATTAATATCAACAACCATAAACATATATGAAACTAAAAACAGCAACCTAAGGCTATGATTTAGGTATGATCGTTTGTTTTGGCCTGTTTAGCACCTTCTCCATCCTTATAGACTGGTGATATAAAATAGTTGGCAAACCTCGCCTTTGAAGGCGGGGTTAGATTTTTAAGCCCCCAATCTATTCACTAGTTAGTAGCCCCCATAAAGGGGGGTAACGCCCGAGACCCCAGCAAAACCCCGCCCTTCAGGGCGGGGAAGGGGTCATAGCTATTCAACGCAGCAGGGCATTCTCCCAACGTCTCTTATGAATGCTTGTGCTGCTAGCTTTACTACCTCGTATGCTGTTGGGAATACATGGATTGTTTCTACGAGATCCTCGATTCTATATCTATGTTTGATCATGAGGGAAGCCGCTACTATGAATTCCGAGGCGTGGGGCGCTAGCACGTGGATCCCTGCTATCGTGTTGCTCCTAGGATCTATAACTATTTTTGCTAGACCATGTTCAACGCCCATTATACCTGATCTGGCTGTTAGCTTGAAGCCCACAACCCTGCATGAGCACATGCCAAGCGACTCTACAAGCCTCTGCTCCGTTGAGCCCACATATGCTACCTCGGGGTCTGTGAATACTACGACAGGTGTTGTCTCATAGTCTATAGATTCCTTAGAGCCAACCGCTATATTCTTAGCCGCGACAGCCCCCTCCTTTGCCGCGAGCGTCTCTAGAAAGGCTGGCTTTGGCGTCCCTGCTACATCGCCCGCAGCATAGATCCTTGGGTTAGATGTTCTCAGATCCATTGAGACCCTTATAAAACCCCTGCTATCTAGATCCACACCAGCTAGTTCCAGCCCCAGCCCCTCTGTATTTGGTCTCCTCCCAGTTGATATGAGCACAGCATCGTATTCCTCCTCAATACTCCCTCTAGGCGATAGGATCTTAGCAACAGCTCTAGACCCTTTTCTGCTGAAACCAGCTACCTTCGACTTTGTATATATCTTCACACCCTCCTCAGAGAGGATCTCTGCTAGGGCCTTAGAGATCTCGGGCTCTACTCCTGGGAGAGGTCTATCTAGGATCTCGACTACATCGACCTCAGAGCCGAGTCTAGAGAATGCCTGGGCAAGCTCTAATCCAATGGCTCCCGAGCCTATAACAAGCATCTTCCCAGGCAGCTCCTCAATGCTCCATATAGTGTCGCTGGTGTGATAGGGTATTTCGCTGAGCCCCTCTATCCTGGGTATCGAGGGGCTAGATCCTGTTGCTACTATGAAGTACTCACCATATATATCTATATCTCCATCTGCTGAGGAGACTAATACTCTGTTGGGCGATTTAAACCTCGCAGAGCCTATATAGAGATCCACGTTGTAATGCTCCAAGAGCTTCTCATACTTCTCCCTCCTCATATCCTCGATAAAGCTTCTAAGGCTCTTAATCACATTTGGGAAATAGATCTTGGGGCTTGGGATCTCAACACCCCTTGCAGAGTAGATCCTATGCAGCTTAGAAACCTTAGCAGTCTCGATTAGATATTTAGATGGTACGCATCCAACATTAACACATGTACCACCGATAGGGCCTCTGGTAACCATTGCAATCCTCTTATCATATCCCATGAGCTCTCGATATTTAACGACTGCGGCGAAGCCAGCAGCACCTCCCCCTATAACCACTAGATCATATTTCTTCTCACCAGCAAAAGATCCCATAGCCGGGGTAGATCCTATGTGTAGATCGCAGCAGCCCATTCTCCCACAATATATCCATATCCTATAATGCTTATTCATATTTAGAGAAATGGTTCATAGATATATTTTCACAAAATGAAAATAGATTTCCCCTCACCTGATATCCATCGTATTAACACCTGCTAGTGATAAGCACATGCCTCCCCAACCAGGGATCTGCATATCTATTTCCACTAGGTGAAAATAATATTCACCTCTATTTTCTCTAAAACATATTATGTATATACTGGTTAAAATCTTGGGGATCTAAATGCTGCTGAGATTCATCAGAACAGTGATCGGGGATTGGAGAATAGGGGTTATAGCGATCTTCTCAGCAATCCTGTTCTCCCTCCTCTACATGATATCTACGGGCATTGTTTCTTTCGTAGAGGTATATGGTGGGTATCTAGGCTCTGGTTTTTATGTGTATGAGGCATATAGAGATCCATATATTATTAACACCATATACCTATTGGTTATTGGAAACATAGTTATAAGTATATCGCCTCTAGCAGCAATCTTCATAGCAGTTAACTCAGCCTTGATAGGCCTCAACATAGGCGCTATTATAAGGGCTGCCACAAACCCTGGGTGTTGTGGCATCAGAGTAGGGAGATCAGCTGGGGTGTTGGCTGGCTCGGTGATCCCAGCATCTCTAGGGATCTTCACATGCTGCGGGGGAGGCCTTTTAATAGCGATGCTAGGCTCCCTAGGCCTCTGGGGAGGCATTGCGCTGCTAAGAACATATGGCATATTTTTCCAGGCAATGGCATCTATAGTTCTCCTTGCAAACCTCATATATCTATATAAGAGGCTGAGCAGGGCTGGCATACCGAGTAATATGAATATGAGGTTGAGGCTAGATGGCAAAGGCTAAGAGCATAAGGGGTGGTGGGAGGGATAGAAAGGGCGGTCGAAGAAGAATAGGGCTCTACATATCTATCATAGTCCTCCTAGCATGCTGCGGCATCCCCCTATTACTCCTAGCCACAGGCATTCTAGGGATCCAGCAGTCTGGGCAGCCTTTAGCGATTCCACCGGCTCAGGTTGCTGGGACATATGATCTCAAAGGCCTTGTGGTCAGAACTATAGATGGCGAGGAGCTATCCTTAGGCGATGCAGGCGGCAAGCCACGGGTATTAGTTGCAGTTGCAACCTGGTGTGGCACCTGCGCAGTAGCCCTTATGAGCGTTAGGGAGGCGGTTAAGCAATTCGGTGACAACATCTCTGTAGTGGTGATAGGTGTGTGGAGCGAGGGGCTTATAAGGGAGCTCTCAAAGCAGTATAGCCTGGCAGGTGCTCCCCAGCCAGATACGCCGGAATCCCTTAAAAGCTTTGTGGAGAGGTTCGGAGACCCTAGATGGAAGATCGTGCTGGACAGCGATGCAAAGATCTTGAAGGCCCTGGGGCTGAGATATATAGACGCGGTTATCGTGCTCGATAGAAACGGGAGAGAGGTATATAGGGCAGAGCCAGGGGGGTATGCGAGGGTAAGCGATATAGCCAGCGCGATAGAGAAGGCGTTGAAGCCGTGAGGGTGTACGAGCTTTTTAAGGCTAGGTTTTTAAATCCCGGTAGATCGAGATTGGTGGCATCAATAGTGTCTATCACTATATACGCGACCCTCTCAAGATCAATAATAATACCTACATACGATCTAGGGTTTGACATATACATAGGTTTTATCCCTATTCCAACGATATACGTGTTAGTTCAACCGATAATCGTTCTATTTATTATCAAGCTGGCAATTATGATAGATCTCCTAGTAGTTATTAACATGGCATCAATACTCACAGCATCATATCACCTGAAAGCCTGGGAACTCGGGATATGTGTGATAGCCCTATCCATACTATCGACTTCTGGATGCTGTGCAGGGCCTCCCCTAATCTTCCTAATAGCTCCCGAGCTATCTAAGCTCCTAGGGTATGGTGTATGGATCTATATGAACATGGTAATAACATCTCTTCTATTAGTGATTATTTTATTAAAGATTAAGTTTATATCGAAATCAGGCCCGGTATATAAAACCTAAATGAAATCTTCTATATTCTGACCTCCTTCCCTTCTTGAAGGACGGGATTTTCAATCGTAATTGCTATTCATTATAAACTAAGTATCTATATTGCTTCATTAATTTCTCACACTTTTCATCGTATCTAAGATATTAGTTAAGCTAACAATAATTATCTTAGGAATTATTTTCTTTCTGAGGTAATTCTATTATTAACAATTACTATATGTAAAATATATTTTTGAATAATACATATGTAGAGGTGAGTGGTTGGAGCTAAGAAGCGTCTTAGGGAGATCTTTTCCTGTATCGGAACTTTTTCTAAAGCTGGCAAAGGAGGGCATTGGAACAAGGGATATATGCCCAGCATGTGGATCTAAAGGGCATATGGTTATGAAGGTTACTGTATCGAATCATGTTGATTCGTCCCTGTGGAGGCTTCTGAGATCCGAGTGGTTTTGGTTTTGCAGCAATCCTAAGTGTTCTATTGTCTATTATAACAATGATCTAGGCGTTTATTTTTTAAGGGATGAAGTAAAAACAAGAGTTTTCCATAAAGAGCCTCCAGGGGATAGGCCTGTATGTTATTGTCTCTCGGTAACTGAGTCCGTGATTAGAGAGGAGATCATGGTTAAGAAATGCTGTGACTCCTTAGAGGATATACAGAAATTCACCAGAGCTGGTACAGGTAGATGGTGCCCAATAACAAATCCAAGTGGGAAATGCTGTAGAGAATATCTAGCAGATCTTATCCATAGCATTTTATCCGAGAAACCGGGAGGATCGGTTGAGAGGAGACTAGAGGAGCTTAGTAGATCTTTTAGGATGGAAGTACCATCAACACCGGTTAGAGGCGGGGCTATCCTACTAGTTGAGGGGATGAGCTGCGAAGGCTGCGCCGTTGCGGTGAGGGCGGCTCTAGAAAATCTGGGTATTCTGGTGAAGAGCGTGGATTGGAAGAGCGGGTTAGTAGAGATCCTTGATATGAAGGGATATGATATAGAGAAGATTAAGGATGCAATCGAGGGTATTGGCTACCGAGTTTCAAGGATCGTTTCTGGGTAATATAAATATCCATCACCGCCCTAAAGGACGACAGGCTTTCAGTTATACTGTCGCTCTATTCTATGGTAGATCAGGTTTGCTCTATTATATTATTGCTTATCTAGCTTATAAAGTGGATCTAGCTGATTATAGGGTTAAAAGCATTAGAGGGGTTAATTACATGTATTTTTGGATCTTCAACATCTGCTTCGCATTCATTATTATTCTTCTATGCCAATGTATTTGGGGGTACTTTGAGGAGGCTGAAGAGGAGGTTAGATGCTGTGGATCTCGAGATCCTGAGGATCCTTGCTAGGGATTGTAATATAGAGATTAACAAGCTGGCTAAGATGATAGGTCTTAGCGTTCCTTCAACGAGGAGGAGGATTAGATATCTAATATCCTCAGGCATTTTGAGGGGTTGTTCAGCAACCATAGATACCGAGGCCCTCGGTGTATATACAGTGGTTATTAAATTCCGTGGTGAGGGTCTTGATGAGATTATTGGGGGTTTAGAGGGCAATAGATCTGTTGAAAGGGTCTACTATTCAAGCAGCAGGGGCGAGGGCTTCGTAATAGCCAGGATTCCCAACGTGCTGGACGCAGAGATCATGGCTGAGGATATGAGGAAGAGGGGAGCAACATCAGTAGAGATCTATATAGTCGATAACATAGCAATTGAAAGGGCTTGGGAGCCAAGTGAAAAGGTCAGAGGAGTTGTAACATATAGATGCAGATTCTGTGGAGCACCCATAGTGGGGAAGCCATATATAGTAAGAAGCGGACACACAATACTTATTTTCACCAATAAAAAGTGCGCTGAAGCATACTTCGCCTTAAAGCATAAAGGAGAGCTGTAGATCTTATTTATTCATTAACCTCCTCAATAAACCTCCTAGGGTCCCTCATAAAGGCCTCTTCACAATGTGGGCAGCCGCAGAAATATATCTCAAGCCCCCCATAAAGGATCTTCCTCGCACTATCTCTAGCCCTCTCAGCCAAACATACGGGGCATACAACAATCTCTCGATATTCCTTAATATATCTCTCAGGATTCTCAAAGAATCTATCTCTACATCCACGGCAGCAGAAAAATATTTTTGATCATTTAGCGTGATCGAGGGAAAGCTATTTTCTATATCCCTCATCTTTAGCATAATTTTCCTCTCATCAGAGCCAACCTCTGAAGGGAGCATTTGCAGACAGGACATATAAGGGATCCCCTAGGCAAAGCCTTAGTCATTCAGCTAACCCCATATAGTTCAAGCCTTTTTAAAAGATATAATTTTATAGTTATGTGGTGTACCCTCAGATGCTTTGAGCAATGCTTTTTCAACCTCTTCCCACGATATGTCTTTATCCGATATTATATAGAGGGTACATGTCCTCGCCCTATAGTCTGCCTTAAAGTCATATATCGAGACTCCCACTAGAGAGGATATTGCTTTTCGAATCCTCTCCACACAGGCGTGGCATGTAACATCGCTTACCGCTATCTCATACCTAATATTGGATTCTCCATATATATCGCAGCAGGACAAGAAGCTCTTCACCCAGCCTTAGATACATATCTCTCTGGATTCCTCTTAAATGCATTCATGCAGTGTTCACAGCAGAAGTAGTATGTCTTACCCCTATACTCCACTCTAAACTCTATATTCTCTGGTACTTCTGCGCCGCATACAGGATCTCTCGGCATTATATCACCAAATATCTATATTCAAATCCCTCATATATGGTTGCTCTATCTTTCAAATATGTTTATTGAGTGCTGGATGAAAGTAGAGCTCTTATATATTTTGCACATGGTAAAAATAAAAGTTAATATATTAACTTATCATGAAAATGATAAGGAAAGGAGTTTGAGACTACTATCCATTGATCTAAGGGGGCGTCTTTTAAAATAATTAGATAGGGAGGTTAGTTGAATGAAAAGCTAGAGTTAATATCTATAGGTGGTGTGCTTCTTGATGGAGGTCTATAGGTGCGAGGATCCTGTGGCTAATGTGTATAGGCCTTCTCATGATACTTTCTTGCTAGCTGATTCCCTAGTTGCAGAGGCAGATCTCCTTAGGAGAGCTCGAATCATTCTAGATCTAGGTACTGGTAGTGGATATATTGCTAAGGTGATTAGCGATCTGTTAAGAGGTCTGGGGGTTTTGGTTGATATTATTGCTATAGATATAAGCCCATGCGCTGTTTTAGTTGCTAAGGAGAATCTCAGGGGAGACAATAATGCCGGGGCTATGGTTATACAGTGTAGCGGTGCCAGCTGTCTGAGGAGCGGGGTCATAGATTTTGTTGCTATAAACCCACCATATCTCCCTGTAGATGAGAGGAGCGATTGGCTTGGCTATTCATGGAGTGGTGGTTATAAGGGGGTCTCCGTAGCTCTCGATCTTCTGAGGGGATTGGCAGAGGTCCTAAGGGATGGGGGTGTTATATATATGGTTCTATCCAGTCTAGGCGATCTAGAGTACTTTGAGGAGGAGGCTAGGAAGCTATGCTATGGGCTAGAGGTTGTGAGGAGGTCTAGGCTATTTTTCGAGGAGCTCGTTGTATATAGGATTAGAAGGGCTATGTGTTAGGTTAACAGTAGATCTATGTATATTATATGCACCTCCATATATAGAGCTATGGGGTGTACAGGCTGAAGATCCTGGTTACAGGGGCTGCTGGATTTATAGGTAGCTTCCTTGTGGAGAGGCTACTCAGCATAGGCTATGGAGTAATAGGAATTGATAACCTATCCACAGGCAGGCTTAAAAACCTTTCTAATGCCATCGGCAACCCGTTGTTTAGGTTTGTTAGGGCTGATCTGCTCGAGCCCTCCACATGGATCAACGATCTCTCTGGTGTAGACGCTGTTTTCCATCTAGCCGCAAACCCCGAGGTTAGGCACTCGGCTAGGGAGCCTCTGGAGCATTACCACCAGAATCTCACAGCAACTATGAATGTGCTTGAGGCCTCGAGGAGAGCTGGTGCCAGGGTGTTTGTGTTTGCATCTAGCAGCACGGTATATGGAGATCCAGAGGCTATCCCAACACCGGAGAGCCACCCTATAAAGCCTATAAGTGTTTATGGTGCTACCAAGGCTGCTGGCGAGATGCTGTGCCAGACATACTCGAGGCTATATGGGATTAAATGCCTTGTGCTTAGATATGCGAACATAGTTGGCCCTAGGCTGGGGCACGGGGTTATATATGATTTTATAATAAAGCTTATAGGTAATAAGGAGTCTCTGGAAATCCTTGGGGATGGTTCTCAGAGGAAGAGCTATCTACATGTTTATGACGCAGTTGAAGCATCGATCGCCGCTTTTAACAAGATCCTCGGCGAGGATCTTAGAGAGGAGGTCTATAACATAGGTAATAGAGACTGGGTCTCGGTGATAGAGATAGCAGATGAGGTGATCAAAGCTATGGGGCTTAGCAATGTTAGATATATATTCAAACCAAGCACCCCAGATGGGAGGGGATGGCCTGGGGATGTTAAGCTAATGCTGCTAGATATATCCAAGATCGAGAGGGCCACTAGTTGGAGGCCCAGCATGTCTAGTAGAGAAGCTGTTAGGAGAACAGCAGAGACCCTGGTTAGAGAGATTATAACCTAGATATCTTATCTCTATATGCTTGAATTGATAGCCTCTGATGCAGCATCATAGGCTGGGGCTGTATTGGCGGATTTAGAGGGTGTGGTTAGAAGGGGTCTCCAGATAGGGCTCTCCAGGGAGGAGATCCTGGGGAAGCTTGTAGATCAGATTATATTTTATAAAAACATCTCGTGGGACGATGCTGTGAAATACGCGGCAACAGTATATGATGAGACCCTTACATCTCTCAAACCATGTGGAGAGGAGTATAGAGATATATTCTGCACCAAGGAGATCGGGGCCTCGGCAGGCTCTGTTGGGATAGGCTCTAGAGGCTCGGGGGACTTTCTATTCCACAGACTCTTGATAGATGTGGCTAGGTGGGGTGGTGATCGAGATTCATCTATAGAGTTCGATGATGCTGGCTGGGTTAGGGTGGGGGATCTATGGGTTGTAGCTGCTGTCGACGGGATCCATAGTAGGCTCTCATACTTCCCCCTGCTAGCTGGCTTCCACGCTGCAAGGGCCGCTGCGAGGGATGTGATGGTGAAGGGTGCTCTCCCAATACTATTCACCGTGGATCTTAGGATCGGCGATGATGGGGATCCAGCATATCTACTAGATCTAGAGGCTGGTGTTGCAGCCGTGTCAAAATATCTTGGGGCACCAATAGTTGGTGGATCTACGCTTAGGATCGGTGGGGATATGGTGATAGGCAGAAGAGTTGTTGGCACAGTTATGTGTGTTGGAATATCGAGGAGGAGGCCTAAGGCTAGGAGGGATGCTAAGCCCGGGGATCTGATCCTTATGACAATGGGTGCTGGAGGTGGTACTATAACCACTACAGCTATATATGGTGGGAAGCCCTCGATCGCTCTGAGGACTATTAACTTCAACACCCTCGCAGCCCTTAAAGAGATCATTAGCAGTGATCTGATGGAGGAGATCCACGCGATGTTCGATGTAACAAATGGAGGGCTTAGAGGAGATCTAAACGAGATCTCAAGGGTAGCTGGGGTGGGATTCACTATAGATATAGATGCCGTGCTAGGCCTGGTCGACAGCGATGTCCTCTCAATGCTGAGGGAGCTAGACATAGATCCCCTGGGGGTCTCGCTCGATAGCATAGTTGTTATAGCTAGAGAGGATGTTATAGAGGAGGTTAGAAAGATGCTCAAAGCAAGGGGGGTTGAGAGCGGTGTGATAGGCAAGGTAATAGATCAGCCGAGGGTTCTATATAGAGATAGGGATGGGGTTGAAAAACCCCTAGAGGTTCTCCACAGAGAATCACCATATACAAGGATAAAGAAGCTAGTGGGGGTGAAGGCTCCAGATGAGTGGAGTAAAATATCAGCCAAGCTGGAGGAGGCATCTAAGAGGGCAGAGGCTTTGAGGGATATGCTCTACGAGTTAGCCTTGAAAAACACATCTCTAACTCCTAACCCCAGAGGATAGGATCCCTAGGATTTGCTAATTAATACATAAAGGCGATAGAGGGGAGCAAGTTCTTAAGTTGTAGAAGCTAGTATTGTGGCTCAACATCAATAGCTATAGATCCTCTGGGATCTAAAACATTTTTAAGTCTTCTAGGGGTTATATAACTGGGTGGTGCATAGCAAATGGCTATAGACCCTGTATGTGGGATGGATGTAGATCCTTCTAAGGCTGTCCATAAAACAGTTTATAAGGGTAAGGTATATTACTTCTGCTCTCCTGCGTGCAAGGCTGAGTTTGAGAAGAATCCAGAGTATTATTTGAAGCACGGACCCCAGGGCATGCCTGGGCATCATAGGCACTAGGCTGCTGAGGAGCTGGGATAGGTATCTACAGCTAGGGGGATCTTATATGGTGAGGGAAGAGGTATATAGGGTTATTGGTATGCACTGCGCAACATGCACAATAACTGTTCAGAGGAGCCTAGCTAAGCTTGGTGTTGAGGCTGAGGTGAGCCTAGCATCTGATGAGGCGAGGGTTAGATATGATCCTTCTAGGGTTAGGCCTAGGGATATAGTTGAGGCGATTAGGAAGGCTGGTTATGATGTGTATAGGGAGGAGCTTATAGCTATTATTAGGAATTTAAATAGCTATGATGATGAGAGGGTCTTGATCCAGGCTTTAGAGGGTGTTGAGGGTGTTATAGAAGTCTATGCAAGCCATATAGATAGATCTGTTAAGGTTGTTTATAACCCACTCCAGATCTCTCAAGAGGGTGTTATAGAGGCGATAAGATCTCTTGGCTATGAGATCAGCGAGGTGAAGCATGAGGCAGAGGTTGAGGATATAGGTCAGAAGATCGCTTCCGAGGAGCTGAGAAAGCTTAGGATATACACCTATATCACCCTACCCCTCTCACTAGCCCTTGCAATCTACTATATGTCAGGATCCCTAGGCTATAGCCCCCCTCTATGGGGCTTGGGACTCTTAAGAGATCTAGCTATAGGTATGCCCCTCTCAACAATAGTCCTTGCGATAGGCTCTCTAAGGTTCCTAAGACCGGCTATAAGATCTTTCATCAATCTATCGCCAGGAATGGATGCCCTCGTGATCTTGGGTACATACTCTGCATATATATTCTCAATAGCATCCTCCCTAGGGCTGGTTAGTAGTGAGCCGTTCTACGAGGCCTCAGCTGTGGTTATGTCCTTCATAATCCTCGGAAGATATCTCGAGGCGAAGCTGAAGGCCAGGACTGGCGAGGCTGTTAAGAAGCTAGCGGAGCTCCAGGCTAGGAGTGCAAGGGTTGTTAGAGACGGCTCCGAGGTAGAGGTCCCCATAGATAGGGTGAGGGTTGGCGATATAGTGGTTGTAAAGCCTGGCGAGAGGATCCCTGTTGATGGTGTTGTTAAGGAGGGCTGGGCATATGTGGATGAATCTATGATGACTGGTGAGCCAACCCCTGTTGAGAAATCGCCTGGAGATGCTGTATTTGCTGGTACAATGCTTCTAAGAGGATCTATAAAGATCTACACCACCAGGGTTGGGAAGGACACAACGCTGGGGCAGATCATAAAGCTTGTGAGGATAGCCCAGAACTCCAAGCCGAGGATCCAGAGGATTGTTGATAGGGTAGCGGGGTTCTTCACATGGGCTGTGATAGCTATAGCTATCACTACATTCACATATTGGTATTTAATCGCAGGCGCCCCCCTCGGGCTAGCCTTTATGTTCGCAGCAGCGGTGCTCGTGATTGCATGCCCCTGCGCCCTTGGACTGGCAACCCCATCGGCGATAGTCACGGGCTTTGGGAAGGGTGCTGAGGCCGGTGTGCTTGTTAGGAGTGCTGAGGTTGTTGATAAGATACCTAGGATAAGAACCATTGTATTCGATAAGACAGGCACTCTAACCATTGGAAGGCCGAGGGTTGTTAAGGTTGTTAGCCTTGTGGAAGGGGTCAGCGGGGATGAGATCCTATTGCTAGCAGCCATAGCTGAGAAGAGGAGCGAGCATCCAATAGCTAGTGCTATAGTTGATGCTGCATCCGAGAAGGGCCTCGGAATAAGGGATCCAGATAGCTTTGAGAATATACCTGGGCAGGGTGTTATAGCATGGATCGGCGGCAAGACCATAGCTGTTGGTAATGAGAAGCTCATGAGAGGCGTTGACGCAGATCTCAATTCCAATGCTAGAAAGGCTGCCCAGGAGATAATGGATATGGGCTATACAGCGGTATATGTAGCTGTAGATGGAAGAGTAGCTGGTGTAATAGGTGTTGGTGATGAGATAAGGCCAGAGGCTCCAGAGGTTATCAGATATCTCCGCGAGAGAGGCTATAGAGTTGTTATGCTGACAGGCGATAAAGAGGCTACTGCAAGGGTTGTCGCATCGAGGCTAGGTATCGATGAGGTTGTTGCGGAGGCCTCGCCAGAGGATAAGGTGGATGTAATCGATAGGATGAGGAGGGAGGGCCTGGGAGTTGCAATGGTTGGCGATGGTATAAACGATGCTGCATCACTCAGCAAAGCTGATCTAGGTATCGCGATGGGAGGGGGTACTGATATAGCCAGGGAGGCGGGGGATGTGATCCTGGTTAAAAACGATCTCAGAGGAGTTATAGATCTATTTAGACTGGTTAGAGCCATCAGAAACAAGATCTATCAAAACCTCTTCTGGGCATTCATATACAACATAGTTTTAATACCGATAGCAGCTGGAGCACTATATAGCACGGGTATCTATCTAAGACCAGAGCTAGCAGGATTTGCAATGGCTATGAGCAGCATCTCAGTAACCCTCTCAGCCCAGACGCTGAGAAGATGGAGATCAATAGCTTTTAAAGAAGCAAAAGCCATGGAAAAGACAGAGATAGCACAGACACCAAGGCTAAGCGCCGCCAGCTAAACTAGTGTTTCTCTTCCCACATATTACTGTGTCAGATCCCTCATATGGGCTTTTCAAGAAATAATCAAGTGTATGAAAAACATAGAGGTAAATATATATCAAATACCTATCTCATAGCCTTGAAAGGGCTTAAACAACCTAGCTACATAAAAAGTTCCAGCTATATATAATCGGTGGTGGATTTAAGATGGCAGTATATGTGGGCGCTGATGAGCTCTATAGATTTGCTCTTAACGCTCTAACAAGGGCTGGTGTTTCGGGGGAGCATGCTTCAATAGTTGCTGATCATCTTGTGAGGGCTAATTTAAGGGGTGTTGATTCCCACGGGATTATAAGGCTTCCATACTATGTGGATGGTATTTTAAGGGGTGAGATAAATCCTAGGCCTATGATTAAGGTTGTTGCTGAGGGATCCTCTTACGCATTGATAGATGGAGATCATGGTTTGGGCCAAGTGGTTGCGTTGAAGGCTACAGAGATAGCTATTGATAAGGCTAGGAGTAGCGGTATAGCATTTGTTGGTGCCAGGAATCTCAGCCATGTTGGCATGCTAGCATATTATGTTGAGAGAATCGCAAGTAACGGGCTTGTTGGTATTGCATCTGCTAATGCAGCACCCAATATAGCGCCGCTAGGGTGTAAGCAGCCCATAACCGGTACGAACCCTCTTGCGATAGGCTTCCCAACAAGATCTAGGCCTCCGGTGATACTTGATATGGCTATGAGTGCAGCAGCTAGAGGTAAGATCCTTGTTGCTGCGAGGAAAGGGGAGAAGATACCAGAGGGCTGGGCTATGAATAGGGAGGGGAGAATCACAACAGATCCCAGGGAGGCGCTCGAAGGGATATTGCTACCCTTCGGAGGATATAAAGGCTTCGGCCTAGCCCTAGCTATAGATATACTCTGCGGCATAGTACTCGGGGCAGGCTATAGTCTTAAACTGAAAAGGGGATGGTTCTCGCAAGGAGGCTTTTCCATAATGGCTATAAAGATAGATATTTTCAGACCGTATAACGAATATCTCGAGGAGATAGAGGAGTATATAGAGAGGGTAAAGTCAACCCCAACCGTGGAAGGCTTTGAAGCCCTCATACCCGGGGAGCCTGAGTACAGAGCATATAGAGAGAGAATTGAGAGGGGTATTCCATTAGATGAGGAGACGTTCAAAGATCTCCAGGATCTAGCAAACAAACTTGGAATAGAACCACCATCAACTTTGAAATTAAGACATTAATATGCCTTTGACCTATATGAGATTTCTAGCCATTACAGCTGAAAGCCTCGCCCTTTAGGGCGGGGATGTTGTTGATACCTATATGCTTGATGCAAGCACTATAGCTAGATGATGATGCAGTTAAGCATGATAACTAAGCCCTCAGATGGCCATAGATGGGGGGCTAACAGCCTTAGCCCCGAGACCCTGGGAGGTGGTAGGGGTAATAGGCTGGAGACCCGGCCCAGGGCTAAACCATGTGAGAGACAATGGTGATCTACTATAGAATTGAAGGGGGAGGAGGTCAGATGCCAATAATCTAGAGGAATCTATAGAGAAGAGAATGATCTAGAGTAGCTATGAATAAATAGAGGCATAGGACATGGTGGGTGAAGAGTTGAGCCTCTCACTCGATATAGCTTCTCCATGTATTTTTAACCACCCAGACAGGCTCCTCTGAATATGGTGCTCTAACCTCGTGGATCCTCATCTCGTTTAGTATGGAGTCGTCAACATCAACTCCAAGTCCTGGTTTTCTTGGGACTAGGTGGTATCCGCTCTCAATCTTAAATGGATCTTTTATAAGTTTTCTCTTCCACTCTGGCCAGAATTCATAGAAGCTCTCCTGGATCAGGAGGTTATTGGTGTTTGCATCAAACTGAATTGTAGCTGCATGCTGTATCGGGCCGAAAGCGTTGTGGGGAGCTAGCTCTGCTGAGTAGACCTCTGCTAGGGCTCTTATCCTTGTAATCCCTGTGAAACCTAGGCAGTTGGTTATATCTGGCTGCAGCACATCCACCAAGCCATCTCTTAGGAGCCTTGCAGCATCCTCTGGAAAGAGGATCCTCTCGCCTAGAGCTATTCTCCTGCTAGTTACCATCCTTATCCTTCTCAGCCCCTCAAGATTCTTCTCTGGGTGGATAGGCTCTTCATAGAATAGTGGGTCGAACTGCTCTAGCTCTCTAATTGCAGAGATCGCTGAGGATACGTTGAATCTTCCGTGGAACTCGATCAATAGATCTACATATCTACCCACAGCCTCCCTAACAGCTCTAACCCTCTCAACAGCTTCATCAAGCCCTTTTCTATCTATTATGTCAAAGTATGGGCCAAACGGGTCGAACTTAAGGGCTTTAAAACCCATTGCAACGGCCTTCTTGGCCTTTTCCGCAAAGCATTCTGGAGAGACACAATCTCTATACCATGCATTTGCATAAACCTTGATCTTATCCCTTGCAAGGCCTCCAAGCAACATGTAGATAGGCATGCCATGCCTCCTACCCAATAGATCGTAGATTGCTATATCAAAAGCGCTATATGCACTAACAGATTCTATGGAGAATGGTAGATAGTATTCATGCTTATACCACTCCCAATAAAGCTTGGGAAGGGCATAGACTTCCCTACCCTTTACAAGCTCTTTGATCTCCTCGAAAGCCTTAACCACCTGGTTAACCCTCCTAGTTGGGATAGCCTCGCCATAGCCGATCTCTCCATCATCACTTAGAACCCTTATGATTAGGGACGCTGAAGCCCACTGATCCGGGCTATCACGGCCACCTAAGATATAGATCTCTAAATCCCTGATCCTATCCAACAACTATCCCAAATAACATTATCTAAGCTAAACTAATATTCTAGCATATTATATCTCAGCACTTTGCAGATGATCACCGTGATATCCATGATAATTTTTCAGCTGATCCTCGGTAGCTCTAACTCTATAGGAGATCAAATATCATGAACGAATCTCCTATATGAATTTCGCTTTATCATATTTGATCCCTATAGTGTTGGTGCTAGGGCTTTCCATGGTTTTCATATTAATTTCTGGTTGATTTTTTATATGTGGATTGCTATATGTATAAGACAATCCTGAAGAGATGTAGGATAGTCAGCTCAGAAGGTGTTATTGAAAATGGATATCTAGTGATTGAGGGCGGTGTCGTTATCGATATGGGGAGGGGGAGCCCAGCTGGGTATCTGGGATCTGAGGTTGATCTAGAGGGTTACACGGTGTTTCCAGGCTTTATAGATACCCATACACATGGGGTTAGAGGGCTGGATGCTACATTAGACAGGGATCCTGGGAAGATCCTTGAGATGGCCAGGCGCTATGTTGAATATGGTGTTACAGGCTTCCTACCAACAACTGTTACAGCTCCACACGAGGTTCTGCTAGAGGCGTGTAGATCTGTTGGGGAGGCTATGGATATGTGGGGAAAAGCTGAGGGAGCAAGGATCTTGGGTATACACTTTGAAGGTCCATATATAAATCCAGAGGCTGCTGGAGCCCAGAATAGGCTATATATACGCTCCCCGGATCTAAGGGAGTTCAGAGATCTTGTTGAATCTTGTAGAGGTGTTGTGAGGCAGATAACAATAGCACCCGAGCTAGAGGGTGCCGAGAGTATTATAGCCTATGCGAGGGAGCATGGTATAGTTGTGAGTGCCGGGCATAGCAATGCAAGCTATGAAGAGGCTTTGAGAGCAATCGAGCTTGGTGTTAGCAAGGCTACACATATATTCAATAGTATGAGGAGATTCCACCATAGAGACCCAGGAATAGCCCTTGCAATGCTCCAATCCCCAAATATATATGTGGAAGTGATAGCAGACTTCATACACCTCCACAGAGCCGTTGTCAAAATGATTATAGACTATATATCCCCAGAAAGAGCTGTTCTAATAACAGATTCCATAGCTGCAACAGGCATGCAAGACGGCATATACGAGCTAGGAGGATTAAAAGTAATAGTTGAGAGGGGGGTATGCAGGCTAGCCAACACAGGCGAGCTAGCTGGGAGCACACTCACAATGAACAGAGCTATAGCCAATATAATATCCTTGGGCTATCCCCCAGAATATGCAGCAAAAATGTCAAGCCTAACACCTGCCAAGAGTATTGGCATA
>JAWAXC010000031.1 GCA_038897115.1 Sulfolobales archaeon
CCTCTTTCAACAGCAACCCTAGACTTGAACCTCTCCCACAGATCCCGATCAACAACAATACTAGTTTTCACCTTATCTTTCAAACACACACCATATAAGATTTCTACCTCGTCCCATATAAAATATAAACCAGCCTCCTCCCTGCCCTTGACTACTATTCACCTGAGGAAAATAGCCTCTGAGGGATCAGCTGATAAGAATAGTTTCTATGCCAAGTTTTTTGGCTATGGTTGCTTGTTTATTGTCGCTTGTGAGTAGCTTTTTATATTCTAATGCTTGTGCTATATATAGGGCGTCGTAGATGGGTATATCATTATCTAGAGCTATTATGAAGGCTCTATCTAGATATTTCTCTTGAGGCTCGATAAGTATTATCTTCTCATCCACGAGTCTCTTGAGCTGATTATAGATAACCAGGGCGGTGTTTCTAGATATATACCTATGTGTTCTTGCATGTTTCCATATAGCATTAGTAACCTCTTTAACAACATGATCAATGGAATATACAGGCTCTAGCAGGTAGCCTTCAATCTCTCTCCAGTTCTCCTCTCTCAATAGATACTTGGCTAATGAGGAAGCATCAATTACTATCACGATCCTCCCTCACATACTGAGTAACAACCCCTCTAGGAACCTCGGGTAGCTGCTCAATAACTTTCCTTACTTCTTCTAATACGCGTCTTCTACGAAGCTCCTCAACCCGCTTCTCAAGAAACCTTCTGATCTCTTCGCTCCAATTGACATAATCTTTCAGCATATCCATTTGTTCCTTAAGTTTGCGGGGAACACGAATGCTCACAACCACGCTCATAATACTCAGCCATATATATATTATGTATTACTAGCTGATAAATTTCTTGTATACAGAAGATCTAGTGATGTTGTAGACAATGTATGGATTTGTTACTATAGAGGGAAGATCATTATAGCTGGAGGTCTTTGGTTTCTGGGTTATGGGGGCATTGTTGCTAATGAGAAGATCCAGGCTATTATTGTAGCTAGGATCGTTATTATCGATGCGTGTTTAAATCCTTCGCCTATGGATAGGCCTGAGATTTTACCTGCTACTAACCCCATTATCCATGAGTTCACTATTGATGCTGTGCTTGCTATTAGGTTTAGCCTGTGGATAGATGTTATATCTATCCTACCCCCTATAACTGGTATTGGCTGTGCTATTACTAGGGATAGATAGACTATGCTTGTTACCATGAACAGTATAGCCCCTATATATGGCATTATAACATATATCCTAAGGCTAGATCTGAGCCTCTCATAGGCCTCTGAAATAGACGTTGAATACCTTGCCAGAAGATAGAATACCTCTGGGCTTCCACCTCCAACCCTTATTGAGTCTATGGTGAATCTAAACATAACCCTTATCAACCAGCTCCTAATACCATATATGCTCCTCCTAACAGCCTCCTCTAGATCAAGACCCATCTCAAGCGCTGCAGCTAACCTCCTAACAATCGGGTTCAGAGGCCCGTGATCCCTCTTAGCAGCCTCTATAAGCGATTTCTCTGGGGAGAGACCTGTCTTCCTAAGCTCGCTCACATCCTCTATATAGGATGAGGCATGCCTCTCAAGAGCCCTCAACCCCTTCGTCGCACTCCTATATCTAAGCCAAGTCGGTATAGAGACTGTAAGGAGGGCAGCGGAAACACCTGTAACCTGGCCTAGAACACTCTGCCTTGTGAAGATGCCGCTGAATACTAGGTAGCCACCTGTTAGGATAATGGTGGTTAGATAGCTAAGAGGCGCTATGAGGGCTGAGAAGAGGGCTACATATGATACATCCTTGAAGCCCAGCCCCCACTTGGGCTGTGCTGTATGGGCTGCATATATAATCGCGGCTGAGAAGGCTGGAAGGCCGAGGAAGTTAAACAATATAAGGATCATGGGGTCATAGCCTCCAGCCGATAACCCCCCAGCCTGTATGCCGCCTGCAGATGTGAATAACACGAAGAGCGAGATGCCGCCCACAATTGCTACTAACATATAGATCTCTATATAGACGCCTAGCTTCTGAACCATCTGCCTTATCATCTCACCCTGCCTCCTGAAGAAGTCCTCAACCTTGGTTTCCAGATAGTGGATCACATCCCCACCGGTTCTCAGGGTAACCACGTATCCGAGCACGAAATCCCTGAACATCTGGGATGGATGGTAAGAGGCTATCTCCTCGAAAGCTGTTAGCGGGTCTCTCCCGAAAAGCCCTATTCTTCTGAAGAACTCGTTAGCCTCCATCCTAAGCCCCTGGAAGAGTGTGGATCTCCTGAAAGCCTCCATAGCCCTTGCCATAGAAACACCGCCTCTAGCCATGATAGATACGTATGATGCTATGAAGGGCAGCTCAGACTCTACTAGATTCTTCCTCCTACTCCTCATAACAACTGGATATGCTATGAATACTGTGAAAACCATTATGGGGAGTAATATCCCTGCTAGGAGCATTGATGCGAAAACAAATATGTTGCCCCTAAATATCAGTGATGTTCCTATCAATGCAACGCCGATTAATGAGGCAAGCACTGTATAGCCTATAGCCCTCGCACCATATACAAGCGGGTGGGTTCTTATCATTGCCGATGCTATAGCCCTATCAAGCTCGAATGCCTTTACAACCCTCCTGGCTATGCCATCGAATAGTAGTAGGAATAGAAAGTCTAGATCGTATATCAGCCTAGGCTTCACAGTTGTTATAGCGGCCCCTCTCCTCCCCTCTGGAGCCTTTTTCTCAAGGCTCCTCGCCTTTCTAGCCATTCTAGCCACCTGGGGTTGTATCCTCTATAGCTCTGAGATCCGCTTCGGCTCTCTCAAGGACCGATTGAGGATCTCTATAGTATCTATAGATCACAGAAGCTATATCCTTATAGTTCCTTATACCCTTGTGGTAGAGCCACCTCATAACCATTGCCCTCCTAGAGATCTCATCATATATCGCTTTAACATCTACCTCGGCGGTGCCAGCGATCGACTTCGTCACTTCGCTGTTCTCCAACACGAGATCATGTATATCCTTGGAGGGGCTCCACCTCCCAATCGGTATGGGCACCCCCTCCCTGCTTATCTCCCAGACCCTGGTGACCCTTCTAGTGGCTCTAGCCCTCCCCTCTCTATCCCTTATAGATACCCTCTCGATCATGAGGGCTATGTTGATTAGAGGTATATATGATTCTGGTATATTCATAGGCGGGCTTGTAAGCCTCTTTATAGCTGCGTCTATGCTCTCAGCATGGATCGTTGTTGCACCTCCATGGCCTGTGGCTATGCTCTGGAATAGCACATATGCCTCTGCACCTCTTACCTCGCCCACGACTATTATGTCTGGTCTATACCTCAGAGAAACCCTTACAAGGTCGTATAGGCTTATCTCGCCAGCCCTTGATTCTCCAGCCGCATAGCTTGGCCTCGCAACAAGCTGAACCCAGTTCTTAGTTGGAAGCCTTATCTCAGGTGTATCCTCTATAGTCACTATCTTGTAGTTAGGCTTCACGAGATTCAATATAGAGTTTAGAAGGGTTGTCTTACCACTCCCAGTCACACCCATAATCAATATTGTCCTCTTATACTCAATAGCCATCCATAGATATGCTGCTAGAAGCGGCGACACGGTTCCAAATCCAATCATATCCACAATAGTTATGGGATCCTCCCTAAACTTCCTAATAGTAAATGTAGATCCCTTCTGGCTGACCTCCCTCATAAACGTCGCAGCAAGCCTATGCCCCCCAGGGAGAGAGGCGTCGAGAATTGGAAAAGCTACAGAGATATGCTTACCAGCCATGTGGGCCAGCTTGATCACGAAAGAGTCTAGCTCCTCGGATGTGTTGAAAACAATGTTGGTTGGCATAGACTCGTATTTCCTGTGATAGACATATATAGGGATCCCAACGCCGTTGCATGATATATCCTCAAGGTTTGGGTCCATCATTAGGGTGTTTATAGCTCCGAAACCAGCTATCTCCCTCTCAATATAGTAGAGGATCTTGCTCCAGCTAACCGATGGGGTTCTACCCATCCTAATCCTAAAGAGATCCACAGCCTTCCTAGCCTCTCTAGATATGAACTCCCTAGGATCCTCACCCTCTTTGAGCTCACCAGCCTCCCACATTAGGAAATCAACAACCCTCCTATAGATCCTAAGCTCATCCTCTGTGAGGGGGACCTCATCAACATAGTATATATACTCCCCTGTGTCTTCTGATAGGATTATAAATGCCATAGCCCATGGATCATATATGGAGTATCTCTCAACAACCTCTCCCTTAGGCTTCTCCCTCAGAGGCATTATAGGTGGCCTTATATATCTAGCATATCCGGAAACCTCTAGAGGCGTCTGTTGTTTATATGTCTTTGTAGATCTCCCTTCAGCCTTTCTAAATATTCTAAACCCAAGAAACCTAGGGATCTTCATAAACCTCTATAGAGATTATGCATTATAGGGCTAATATATTGATTGATACTTCTATGCAGACTATCTATATATAAGGGGCTTTAAGAAGAGTTAGATGGAGGATCTAGATCTATATGGTTGGAAGGGATTTAATGCTGAGAGCCTTAGCCCTGATCCTAGTGATAGCCTCTATCACCCCCCAAAACATATACATCATACAGGGGCAGCAAGGGGGCACCCCCACAGGAGATCGAATGGACTTCTATAGCCTCTACAGAACATCCTACACAAACCTCTCAATCATAGCCTCGATATCGGCCTCAGCCCCAGGATCTAATGTAATCGGTGTTGCAGGCAAAAACCCCGGAGGGGGCTATGCGTTTGAGGCAATCCACATAGACAGATCCTCAGGGAGTGTTGAGAGGCATATATACATGCTCACTGGCGCTCCAACCGCTATCGCCTCTGATGGGGATTTTGGAAGATATATAGCTGTTGGGGATGAGAGGGGCGAGGTGCTTATCTACAGCATATCCGATAAAAAGGTTTTCTATATACAGGCTTCTAGATATCCGATTAAAAAGGTAGCTATAGGTGTTGGGGGAGGTGGCGATCCCTATCTAGCTGTGCTGGATATTGGTGGATATCTATATATGTACAGGGCTACCAGGGGTGGTTGGGCTGAGATAGGGCCTGAGAGGAGCACTGCTATCTATAACTACTCCGAGGGCTATGTGATAGACATATCCCCCGCTGAATCCACTGTTGGAGGCTCTATGAGGGTTGATCCATCGCTGATCCTAGCAATATATAGACCCCCCTCAATAATAGCTATATTCAATGTAAGCAACGAGACAGGATCCCCCATAGACGGTGCTGTGATCTCAGCAAACCTATCCCAGCCAGCGGTTGGGAGACCCCTATTATTACAGGCTGTAGCAGCAAATGGATCTGCTTCTCTAGAGCTACCTATATTGGATCCCTATAACACAACTTATCTCGTGAGGATAACACATCCAAGCTATCTCAGCGAGGAGCTGAGTATAGGGTTTAGATATGTTGGCTGGAACATCACCTCATATATAAAGTATAGAGGGGTATTCACAACCATCTCGATCGATGCTAGATATACCAGACAGATCCTTATACCCCCTATCACAATGGTTAGAGGTGCTGGGGAGCTAGTACCCATAGCACCTAGCCTTAATGTTACGCTTGCCTCTATAGTCGATCTCAGGGGTGCTCCAGAGGAGATAAGGGTTGGCAAGCCTGTACCCATCTTCCTATATCCAGTCGAGGTCAAGCTTGTGAGACCCAACACTGTGAATACCCCCTGGAGCTATCTAGGGGTTGTGGTTGGATGCTGCATACAGGGATCTCCTGCACTGGCATTCATATACTATAGAGAGGATCTTGGTGTGATATCCTTTGGAGGTGATGAGTATAGATGGTATGTTCTGCCTAGAATCCCCATTGATAGGGCTTGGATAGGCTATGACGATAACGGCTTAGGTGTATCTGTTATGCTTCCCAGTGGGAGGGTATATTACTTCTTATATGATGGGGTGAGGGGTTATCACATAGCCTTCTGGGGTGCTGATATCCCCCGTAAGATCCTCGCTGCATCCTATAGAAATGGTGTTCTAGGCGCGGTTAACGATAGGGGTGATCTACATATCTATAGATTATCCCCCACAGGGTCTATGCCCTGCACAAGGGGGGGCGACTACTTAGGTGTTCCAATAGGGGTTGGTGTTGGTGTGTATATATCTTCAAACGGTGTTGGATATATAGCTACATCGGATAGAGCCTATATAGCCTGGGGGCTTGCCGGCATTGCTAGGGATAGATGTCCTCTGGATATGACTATACTTCGAGCCTTTATCACAATAGCAGATCTTGTCTCTAGCTATGCCCTCTCAATCCCGGAGGGCAGGGTTGAGATCTATGAGGGGGGTGAGATTATTGCAGCCGCCCCCATATCAAATGGATCTTCAATCCTATATCTACCCCCGGGCGAGTACGAAGCTTTTGTGAGGAGTGGGGTGGCAGAGTATAGATCTAGGATCTCTGTTCCCCACAGCAACGTGGAGATTGTAGGGCCAACCCTATATAGGGTGAATCTCTCCACATACTTCTACAACCCTGAGAGCCCCTACACAGCCTCTATCCAGAGGGCTCCTCCAGGTCTAGTCCTTGTCATAGATAATAAGACCTCGCTGGTGCTGGGCGATGCACCCCAAGAGCTTCTCCTAAGCAGGGGGGCTCACATGGCTATGCTTGTGTGGAGAGGTATTGTGCTTGCCAGGGGTGTCTTCAACGTTTCAGCTCCAGGCCCCTTGGATCTTATATTAACTGTAGAGATCGCCACGCTTAGGGTTAACCTCTCGATATTCGGACAGGCTGGGGAGAATGCTCCTCCGGGGCAGGTGGTGATCAGGCTATTTGGTGAGGGGCCCCTCTTAACAGGGGATCTAGGTTCTATAAGGCCTGGCGAGGCTGTCAAGCTCCCCCTAGGTGTCTACAGGGTTGTTGTTGAATCGCCTTTCTTCTATAGCTCGGAGACCCGTGTGGGGTTGAGAGAGCCTGGAGAATCTATTGGCCTTATGATCAGCTTAAGGCCTAGAGAGATACCTGTTAGGCTTGTGGTTCTAGATGACTTTGGATCCCCTGTCCAGGGTGCAACAGTATCTATATACAGGGCTATCCCCGGCACCCCTGTGTTTAGGGGGGTAACATCTGACGATGGATCCCTTGTCGTTCCCAGCATAAGCTTTGGAGACTATGTCGTGAGCATCGAGCCCAGCAATATAAGTATGTATACTCCGTTCACAGGGTCTCTTAGGGTTGATAGGCAGGAGATCACTTTGAGGGTTAATAGAACACTCCAACATGTTTCGATAGCTATTTCAGATCCTATTAGCGGAAGGCCTATAGCACCTCTGAGGGTTTCGATATATATAGGAGATAAAATTGAATATAGCGGTGAGATCAACAGCTCCTCATATATAGTCAACACATCAATACCCTTCGGAGATGCTAGAATAGTTGTTGAGCCAACACAGCAGTCCTCGCAGATATATAGCAGGGTGGAGATCAGCAGGAGAATCGATATAGGCGGGGGAAGGATCGAGATAGCCCTTGCAAGGAGGATCATGGACTATTCTGTGAGGGTTATAAACGATCTTGGGCAGCCGGTGCAGGGAGCAACCATAGCTATTAAAAGCATTGAGAACCCGTCGATAGAGGTCACAGGGATAACAGATAATAACGGGTTATCACCATTCAGAATACCATATAGCTCCTACATAGTAGAGGTTTCAGCACAGGGTTATAACAAGCTAGAGGCAACGCTCCCACTAGATAGAAGCAGCATCACACTCCAGCTACAGCCAACGATATTCAACCTATTACAGAGATACACATTCATATATATAGCGATAGGCATCATAGCAGCGGTAGCAGTGATCTCGAGATACCTCAGAAGATATATTGAGAGGAAGATGGAGGAAGAAGCCTGAAAAGAGGATGAGAAGAGAAGCGGTGATCCTAAGTAGTTCGTAGATAGATAGAAGCTATTTATAGATAACACGTGGAACCCCACCTCTCTATCTGGCAGATCCCTTGTAGAAGAAAAACTATATGCAGATATATATAAGCCGCGATAAAAATATCCTATGGATGGTAGTTACATGAATAAAGATGCCATTAGAAAGGCTATAGCGGGTGTGCTTGCATTCATAATAGGTATTTCCATAGCCATTGTAACTATAATACCCCTTCTAATCTACCTCAACAACACAAGCGGGGCCATGATAAGGGCTCTTAACCAGGTGAGGGATTTCGAGGCTCAGAGAGGATCTGAAGATCTCGAGGTAGTCTATGAATCTGGATCTATATACCTCAAGAACATAGGATCAATACCAGCAACAATAGTCCTCGCAGTAATAGATAGCGGAAATGGATGTAATCTAAACACACTCTTACTAAAGACAAACATATCAATAAACACAAGCGACAGAATAAGAAGCATAAACACAACGGCAAACAGCTATGGACTGGACAGAATATGCTATGTAATGACTGCCAGAGGAAACGTATTCCCAGTAAGGGAGAGATATAACGCAATACAATCACAACTATCGCTAAACCCCAACACAACAGGGATCATAAGCCCAGACAACACAATATTCGCCCAAGACATGGGAGCATGGAACCAAGCAGGAAAAATAAATGTGACATATGGTAGCAGCAGTTGCTCAAGCAAGGGAAATCCATACATAGGAAATATACCTCCATATGACAAACAATTACTATCAGTTAAAGATAATAATAGTAATTTAATTCAGTTCAGTCTTAACAATAAAAACCAAGGTTATATTTGCTTTAAGTTCAGAGACGTGCTGAACCTAACCCAGCAAGGCTATGCAGTGCTAGCCCTCTTCAGAATAGTGGTAGTCGGTGTTAATATGAATAGTAATAATTTTAGACTAGATATTAGCGTTAATGGATCTGTATCTAGTGGATCAAACTCCTATGGCTCCTCATCTACCTTTCTTAGCTGG
This sequence comes from Sulfolobales archaeon, assembly GCA_038897115.1. Lineage (NCBI taxonomy): Archaea > Thermoproteati > Thermoproteota > Thermoprotei > Sulfolobales > Sulfolobales archaeon. The sequence goes on from JAWAXC010000031.1 coordinate 8,965, forward strand.
CAGCCTAAGAGCAATAGTGATTACCTAGTATGGGACGTGATCATGTTAATCCCGCTGAAGCAGGGATCTTCGCAAGCGCCTCCAGGTGTCTACTCACTCGAAATCGACATTATTCTCGATCAGAACACTGGCAATGGGAGTTATTATGTGGGTATTGAGTATCTCTCTATCCAGGGTATGAAGCTTATTGTGTAGTGGTGATCCTATGTCCCTTCGATTTTCCGGGTTTCTCTCTGGCCAGTCTGAGCTTCTCAGTTCTGTGATCCTTGTTGTGCTTGTCCTCATAATAGGCTTGTCTGGCTTTTTCCTGGCTAACTCATGGGTTTCTCAGAGGTATTCTGAGAATGCTTTTACATATTTCGCTGATCTCTGTTTATCTGAGTTCCAGGCTTCTCTGATATCTATTGAGAATCGCTCTTCCACTCGTATAGTCTATGTGGGTGTTCTGAGGGTAGGTATTCTTTCTGACAGCTATAGCGTAGGTGTTTCTATATATAACAGCTCTGCTGTTACGCCTACTTGGTGGCTCCTCAGACAGGTGGATCCCAGCAGGGTTGGGTATAACCTATCCCTTTCTAATAGATTCCTGGGCAATCTATCCTTCAACCCTCTCCAGATCTCTTCCAGCGTCTCGCCCCAGTATCTCTATGCAAAGTATGGTGGCTCCTGGGTCTCTCTCAGGGATATGGGTTTACAGAATAGTATCAATATATATAGCTTGGGTCTTATAGGGCCTTCGCATCTCTTGGTTCTAAACATATCTATATCTGATCCCAATACAAGGTATCTCTATATAGTTATGTGGACTAGGTTTAATGATAGATATGTCGCAACCCCGCTGCTGGTTCCCCTTACATAGATGTAGATCTTCAGATCCTCTGTTATGATAGACTTGGTTAACAGGCTATGTCTTCGAAGTATCTGATCTATCCTCTATGATCTTATCGGGTTTTTTATATCTGATCATACTCTATTCTATGTTTCCCAGGCTTCTCATGGTATCCCTTTATATCTGGCCAGCCTCCTCTTGGCCAGCCGTTACAAGGACTTGGGAGAATGCTAATAAAGGGTTTATAATATTTATTCCCATCCTAAGAAGTAGGCTTTATATGTGGTATTGCCTTGTAAATATATTTTTCTATGGTGAATACTCTGTAGAGGGTGATGGGATAGCCATTATAGCTATGGGGGTGATCTATTGCCTAGTCTGAGGTTTGCCATTAGCTCTAACAGGGATCCAGAGGCTCTTCTAGAGGCTCTCAGAGACCCTATAGATCTTTTCGAGGGTGTTCCAGGTGTTTCAAATGTGAGGTTTTATAGAGAGCTGGGGATCTATCAGTTCTCGATAACATATAGGAGGTTTCTAACAACATATCTAGATACAATCCATATAGTGGTTAGCAGGAAGGGGGACAGGGTTGTCTACACATCTCTAGAGCCTAACAAGCTCAGAGCAGAGTTCAAGGTATACCAGGAGCTTGGAACAACAATAGTCGAAGTCGAGATCGCATACGAACCCCCAGGGGGAGGGCAGGTGGCTATGGCAGCAATAGAGGGGGTCTTCAGAAAAGTGGTTGAAAAAGCCGAGGCTAAGGCGATCAGAATAGAGGAGGCAAGGCCAAGGCAACCAGTAAAAACATCTCTAGAGGAAGCCCCAAGGATAGCAGAAGCCCAAGAGATCAAAACACCAACAGCGATACAGACAGAGAGCCAGCCCTCAAAACCCATAGAGATAGGGGGTATCAGCTGTGTAACATGCCTCCTATACGAGCCAGAGCTAAAGATATGCACATACTTCGCAAAAAAGGTAGAAGATCCTGGAAAACCTATGTGTGGAGGAGAAAAATATATAAAAACAGGGTGAAGAGATAGGGAAAGAGAAACCCGAAAGCAAGAACAAAGCCTCTAGTTAAGAAAAGAAAAGGAGGAGAAATTTACTTGGGGGAATAAAAGAAATAGGAAATATATTTAAGCTAAACCGATAGAATCAACGAGATCTATGTGGCCAAGATCGGAGGGTATTTATATTAAAAGAATAACTAGGGAGGTAATACCAGGGCACATATATCAAAAGGAAAGATCTAGAAGGGAGATCTTTAAAAAGAGGGGCTAGAGCTTATTAACACGTAATCCCTTATTACGTGGGGATAATATGAAGTGGGTGTATAGGTATAGAGCAAAGGGGCTAGAGCCTCTGATAGCTGCCATAATATTGATAGCGATAACTCTGGTAATAGCAATAGCAGTAGTGGCATGGATGACAGGGCTATTCGGAACAACTGTAGGAGGTTCAGAACAGCTGGTAGTGCTCCCTAACGCAACCCTATATAATAGTAGTAACGTCTGGAAGCTTAATGTAAGCGTTAGAAATGCTGGATCCACAAGTTCAAGTGTAGTAGCAATATATGTGGGTAACTACACATGCTTCTCGGGAACTCAGGCAATACAGCCTGGAGCCACATACACTTTCTCGGATCTGACATGTAGTAATAATGCCCAAGCATTTATTAGCGGGGTTAGATATACAATTAAGGTTGTAACGGTCGCTGGAAACACCTTCTATACTGAGGTTATTGCTAGCTAGCTCTAGATATCTTTTTTATATCCCCTGCTAACTATTACTCTATGAGGTGGATAAATTGATTAGAGAGTTTACATCCTTTAAGGATCTCTTTGGATATATAGATAGCCAGATTGCCCAGTATAGGAAGGTTTTTGGAGAGCTTATAAGGGTTGTCGAGGATCTTAGGGCTAGGGCTGAGAGGCAGAGGAGGATTCTAGAGGTTATTGCTAAGCTATCCCCTGGTGTTCAGGTTTCTGGTGAGGAGGGCTCATACCAGGTTGATCTCAAGGGTGTTAGGGTTATTGTTAACCCCTCTCCTTTAAGGGAGCTCGAGGTTCTCGAGAAGGTTCTTGAGGAGATTAATGGGAAGATTGCTAGGCTCACCAATATCAGGAAGGATCTTGAGGCTCTCGGCGCTATGGAGGGCGGTAAGATTGTTGCCTATATAAAGGATGATGTTCCAGAGATCATTATACTCAAGCTATAGAACCCTAACCCTTGTAGCGAATATTTTTCCGCTCTTTGTATAGATCTTCACATCATACTCTCCCGTTTCTCCCTAGGTGTCATTCCATTCATTTTATAGTTCTTGGTCATATCTAGGTATTCTACCTCGCCCAGAGGGCTCTCCTAGCTCATCCCATAGGCTCATGGGTGGCTGTCGAGCCCAACGGCACGCGGCTCCCATCTAGGATAAGCCCACCAGGGCTTGGAGCAGCGCTCCCATCACCCGGGCGGGCTCTGAGATAGAGGTTCCATAGAGATGCAACATCTCTATGCCACTTCTCCCCACCAACACTACATACCCCGACTCTGGATCCGTTTTCATATACTATCTCAGCATTATGGATCGGGCATTGCCTCGATGTGCTCCTCGGATCCTCATAGATTATCGGGACACCATATTCCCTGGCCTTCTCCTCAATAGCTTTTTGAACCCCTTTGAATGATGCTTGGAATATTCTGTGTCTAAGCTGTTTATCTTTAATCCTCGAGATCATTTTCTCAGCAGGCTTTTTACCAAGCCTTTCAAGGACAACAGCATATCCCTTCTCAAGAGCTGTTCTAACAACTATGTTAGCTATCTTCCACCTCGTATCATCCTTCTTTTTCTTCTCCTTCAGCTTCTTCATAATCTTCTTCTTAACCCTTGTATCGGTATATGGTCTATCATACTTCTTCTGAACCATTTTTCTACGATAATAATATCCCAGGACTATCTTTCCTAGATCTGTTTCGAATAGATATGCTATCCCATCAAGAAGTATTGTGATATTATTCTCATTAACATCTATTGGTAGAAATCCTCTTGCATTATAATCCTCCACATCCCTAACAAACACTAGATATATTATCAGCTGTCTATTCTTTCTATCGAGCTTTATCCTCGCTTCTGAAGCAAGCCTCCAACCCCTATTAACATACCTCCAATATTGTTTATGTGGCTCGAACTCTATTTCTATCCATCCTCTGTGGGTTGCTATCTTGATCGATCTTAAGCTGTTAAGCTCCCAGAGATGATCGTCGAGCCATATCGAGATACTCCTAACCTCTGGGTAATCTCTCTTGGCAAGGCCCTTCTTCTTCCGCTTAATAAAGCTCTTAGCCCTAGAGCTAGAGTCTTGACACGCTGTATATATATAATGAGATGGTATATGTGGATATAGATTTCTCATCCCATGATAATTTATTGCCTTGAGCCTTGTGAAGCTAGTTATATCACTCCTAATAGCGTACATAACCAGTTGCTCAACCATGTTGCGATACATACCCTCAAGCTCAACAAAAATATTAAACACCTTCCTAGGAAGCTTAACGCTCCTAACAGCAACAGTCCTCGCTACTCTAGCCACTCCTCCCAACCCCCTCTAGCAATTCTTGAAGCCTTCTACAAGCCTCCATAGATCTCAACAGTGGTTCAGACATCCTAACCATAATTTATCTCAGCTAACAACCTATATAAACATTTTTTAAACATAAAAATATTTTCATCCCTATTCTCAATAAGAGCTCTGAGAACCCATGAGGAGTTCTCATATGTTAGGGAGGAGTTTGGATAGATATACAGCATCTCGATATCGCTAATCCCTAAATTTATAACCCCACCCACATATGCTGCGACTGCAATACCAACTATAACTGTGATGGTCACAAGAATTACGGCGATATAGAGGGAGCTAATAGCAATACCTATAATGGATTTCATAGATACAACCATTTCATATTATTTAAGGGCTTAAAAATCTATTCTTAATTCTTTTTAAGGAGGTTTTGGAGCTGAAAAATATCTTGGTGTTGAAGGGGGTTTATATGGGTTGATAACCATCGTAGCGATTCAAGCCCCCAGAGCTATGAGGTAGGTTGATACCATTAAAGCTTTATAAGCTACGAAGATCATGGATTTATTTTGATCCGCTGGGTGATGGGAGCGCTGCTCCAAGCCTGTGCAGGCTTACCCTAGATGGGAGCTCCATGCCGTTCGGCTCTACAGCCACCCATGAGCCTATGGGATGAGCTAGGAGAGCCCTCTGGGCGAGGTAGAATACCTAGATATGACCAAGAACTATAAAATGAATGGAATGACACCTAGGGAGAAACGGTTGTGAGCCCGCTATTCCTTTGAGATTGCGATGAAGGCGCTATCAGCTTCTCTAGGTGATGGTTTATAGATATATTCCACGGGATCCCAGGAGACCCACACTATATCCTTGATCCTGTAGCCTGCCTCCTCTATTGCTCTGAATAGCTTCTCCTTATTATATATTGGGTATGAGGCCTCCTCAACACCTACGGTTCTCCCCTCCTCATCAACCACCCTTACTCTGTATTGGTATATGAGACCGCTGTCTAGTGGTTTGTATGAGTTCCTCTCTAGGATAGCTGTGTATCTCCTCCCATTGATCTTTATATCCACCCTCTCCGGATCTACATAGGATGTGAAGTTATAGTCGAATATGAATACCCCTCCCCCAGCTATGTTCTCACCGATATTCCTTAGAACCCTCACGATATCCCTGTACTCGAAGAGGGTTATAACACCTACCGCGTAGCCAGCATCGAAGATCCCTATGGAGCCCCCTTCAAGTAGATCGTATCTTGCGAAGGGAAGCCTCTTAGCAACGCCGAACCTCTGATCATATATATCGCTTAGAACAACCTCATACCCCATCCTGCTGAGGAGATACCCATGCCTCCCCAGGCCACAGCCAAACTCTATCACCCTTCTAGCCCCGAACCTTCTAAGGATAGATGCTATGATCTCAACCTCCCTTCTAACCCTCCTCCACCTAGCATATAGCCTAGCGTAGATGCTTCTCGGTATCTCGCTCCTCCACATAGCAAACCCATTATTAAAAACAAAACCCCATCCTTATAAGCACCAACCAGCATAGAGGCATGGGCGAATAATTTTAGCCAAGCCTAATTCATAGATTAATAAAGATCTCAATACCATGGATCCCTAGATATATCTTGCCGTTTCTCCCTAGGTGTCATTCCATTCATTTTATAGTTCTTGGTCATATCTAGGTATTCTACCTCGCCCAGAGGGCTCTCCTAGCTCATCCCATAGGCTCATGGGTGGCTGTAGAGCCGAACGGCATGGAGCTCCCATCTAGGGTAAGCCTGCACAGGCTTGGAGCAGCGCTCCCATCACCTAGGCAGAATCTAAATATTATTACTTCTACTCTAAACATCAAAAAGATTCCAGCCCCGATATACGGGGTTTTTCGGTTCAGCTATTAGGATATCTACGAATCACTCGACTCCTCGGGGTTGGGCTGTGATCTGCTTCTCTAGGCTCCGAGGTAGAATAGTGCTAGGAAGGATCCTAGGAACATCGGGATCCCTATTGGGAGGGCTTTCAAAGCCCACTCTCTAAAGCCTATCCCATTTATATATGCTATGACTATGTTTGGAACATTACCCGGGATTAGGAAGCCCCCGGCTATTAATAGCGATATTAGGAAGGATTTTATCTGTAGAATATTCATCTCCGGCGATACTATCGCCGCAACCAGGGTCGCGTTGTCCAGGGCTGCTGATACGCTGCCAAATAGATACATAGCCTCCGGCGATAGGTGGATTACATACCTCTCCACAATGGGGTCGAAGGAGTGGCCTAGAAGGACGAGGGCGAAGACGAAGATATATATCTTTAAGGCCCTCACAACAGCCTCTCGATAGCCCCCACCACCTCGATCCCCCCCTGCATTGGCTTGCTCCCCCGCGGCAATGGCTTCGAGGGTTCTCAAAGCCCTCCTATATAGATACCAGGAGAGGATGGAACACACTAAGACAATAACAAGGACGTAGTCCCATAGCAGCCTTGCTAGGAAGAAGAAGTCAGCGTGATAAGGCTCTCCAGAGAGCTTAGCGATGGCTATAGTTGATAGGGGCTCTCCCAAGGGTGTGAGGGCTGCGCCAACGCCTATGGCATATGCTGGCAAGACGAGTAGGTAGGTTCTAACACCCCTAGGTATATCCAGTGTTCTAGCAACCTCGGCTATGATGACCGAGGCTACGATGGCAGATATAAAGCTGCTCCCCAAACCCAATACAAGGACGAGGATCGAATAGAGTATAGGGGCTGCGGAGGAGGCCCTCCCACCGCTGAGAACCCTTCTAAGCCTCCCCCTAAACCTCTCAAAAAGGATACCAGCAAGCAACACCGCCTGGAATATACCTATAGGGATACCCCTAACCATAACAGGAGTCTCAAGAGCCTCGAGAAGCAGCTTAAAACCAAGGCTGCCCGAGACGAGAGAGGCTAGAAAGCCCATAACCAGAAAGAAAACCTCGAGATTCTCCTCAACCCTCCTAGACAGCAGAGGAGCGATCAAAACCCCAACGAGAATAGCTATGAGAGAATAGATCACAAGATCCTCAGCCATAAACTCAGAAACCCACGAATATATAGACCTAGCCCAGGATTTAAAACAAAACCACCCACAACGATCCCATATACCCCCTAGAGATCCATTTCAACATTACAACTGTAAGCCTCGCCCCTTTAGGGCGGAGTGGTTTGGGCTACATCCCCTCTGAGAGGATTTAGCCCCGCGCCCGGTCTCAGGCGTGTTACCCTATCTCTTTTCGGGGACTCGGGGATATGGTTGTTAGCCCTCATCTCTCATAGCCATCATCTAGGGGTTTTGCTGCCATGCCCATTGCTATCTCATCATCTAACCATAATACCAGCATCAAGCCTATAGGCATTAGCCATTCCCACCCTAAAGGACGAGGCTCTCAAGTGTAATAATCCTCAGGCGTCTCCTCACTCCAAGCACCGGGATATCTAATATGTATATAAATCTTGCTCAACCTAGCATAAGCGTTTTCCTCTTACGATAATTCTTAGTTTTTAACTCTGTGAAACGAGAAACGCTTATGCTAGGTTTTCAACATACTGCTGCGGATCAAGGTGAAGAAGATATGGAATTCCATTTATGGTTTTTCAGCTTTTCTTTCCCCCGTATAGTTTCTCCATGTATTCCTTCATCATCTTTATAATATCGGTTTTTATCGATGATACCTCGTTATATACGAGCTCAACCCTCCTCTCAAGCGATTCAAACCTCTTATCAAGAGAATCAAGCCTCTTATCAACTGCCTCGAATCTTTTATCGACATAGTCCTTGAGATCGTTGATCCTCTTATCAACATATTCTTTAAGATCATCGAATCTCTTCTCAAGCGATTCAAATCTCTTATCAACTGCCTCGAATCTTTTATCGACATAGTCCTTGAGATCGTTGATCCTCTTATCAACATATTCTTTAAGATCATCGAATCTCTTCTCAAGCGATTCAAATCTCTTATCAACTGCCTCGAATTTCTTATCGGTGTATTCCTTCAGATCGTTGAACCTCTTCTCGTTAGATCTCATTATGATGTCTAGATATAGTATTATTATTTCTTGCTCGGATAGCTTCTTACCCTCAGCAACCTTCTTGGCAATTCTATTCACAGCCTCATCAAGAACCCTTGAAAGCATAACCTCAGCAACAATACTCAAAACACATACCACAAAGAATATAGCTAACAAACTTATATCTAAATTTACATGGTGTTAAGACCATTGGTTTGACCATGTTTTTCAGGTTTTCCAAATGCTATGGATACCCAGTGTATGCTTTTAAATATTATAGAATATTATAGTCATTAATTTTCCGATGTGGGATTTGTGGATCTGTAGAGCCCAGAAGACCTCTAATTAGGTGTAAACGGGGAAAAAGAACCCTATGTCGAGAGAAGAAAAATAGATAGAATAATGGGTAGAGATAAATGTGTGGCTCAGCTAGATGATATGCCTTTGGCTGCTGTTTAGGTTTTATGTTGGTTTATAATTGTTGTTATCAACACTGCTTAGCCCTCTTAGGGCTATTAGATATGCGGATGCCATATATCTATCAAACCCCATCAAAACCCCATGCCTATAATCTTTCCTGCTATAAATGGGTATTGAGGGGCCCACTATGATCTCTATGATCAGTTGTGAGGGGGAGGAAGGGCTCCTATGAGGCCTCTCACACGCCCGAGGGAGATAGCCGAGGGAGATTGGCTCTCGAAGGGCGGGTGGGAAGGCTGGATAGGGGGTGTGAGGCGAGCGGTGATATCAACCAACACGACAGCAATGAAACCAGAACCCCTTAATAGCAATCTATTATTACGTTTTATCGATTATTACATTGGTGGTTGCTATAGTTATTTATGTTGGTACTTGTGGCTTTCCGAGGTCCAGGAGTGAGGTGTTTAGGAGTTTCGATATTGTAGAGATTCAGGAGACCTTCTACGATCCTCCCCCTGTTGAGAGGGCTAGGATGCTTAGGAGTGAGGCTCCTGAGGGGTTTGTGTTTAGTGTTAAGGCCTGGCAGATTATTACACACAGTCTTTCCAGCCCTACTATAAGGAGGCTTAGGAGAAGGCTTGAGGGAGATCCAAGCGAGTACGGCTTTCTAAAGCCTACAAAGGCTAATATGGATGCCTGGGAGGTTGTCGAGGAATTTGCGAGGGAGCTGGGGGCCAGATTCGTGGTTTTCCAGACACCCCCGTCCTTCGGCTATAGCCCTGAAGCGCTGAGATGGGTTAGGGATTTCTTCTCCTCTATCGTCGGTAGGGGCTTTATAATTGGGTGGGAGGCTAGGGGGAGCTGGAATGAGGGATCCAATGTTGAGGCTCTATGCGGCCTCCTAACAGATCTGGGGGTGATCCATGTTGTTGATCTCCTAAGAAGAGATCCCTGTAGATCCCGTGGGGAGATACTATATACAAGGCTCCACGGACTCGGAGGTGGCGAGGTTAACTATAGATATAGATATACGGATGATGATTTGAAGAGGCTGAGAGAGAAGATATATGCTCTGGGGTTTCCAGAGACATATGTTCTCTTCAACAACGTATATATGTGGGATGATGCTAGGAGGTTTAGAAGCCTTGTGAGGGGATCTCAATCCACTATGAGCCGAACCTCCTCTCCCTAAGCTGATAGGATCTAATAGCCCTAAGAAGATCTATCCTCCTGAACTCAGGCCAGAAGGCCTCGCAGAAGTATAGCTCTGAATATGCCGATTGCCATAGGAGGAAGTTGCTTATCCTCAGCTCTCCCGAGGTTCTTATAACCAGGTCTGGTTCGTGGCTTATCTCTAGATATTTTATAAAGGATTCCTCCGTGATCTCCTCAGGATCTATCTTCCCATCCCTAGCATCCCTAGCTATCCTCCTTATAGCATCTATAATCTCCTGCCTACCCCCATAGCAGAGTGCTATATTAACAACCCTCTCCCCATACCCAGATGTTCTATTCTCAACATCTCTAGCAACCCTCCTCAATCTCTCGGGGACAAGCTCTAGCCTACCTGTAACCCTTATCCTAACACCCCTTTTAACGGCTTCCTCAGCAAGCTCCTCCAACCCCCTCTCTATGAGTGAGTATAGCCTTGCCCTCTCATCCTCGGGCCTCTTGATGCAGTTCTCATATGACATTGCATAGACAGTTACAATCTTAACGCCTAGATCGTAGAGCCAACTGAAAACCTCCTTCATCTTCCTATATCCACTCTCATGCCCAACATACTTAGGCAGACCCTGGAGAATAGCCCACCTCCTATTACCATCAGGTATTATGGCAACATGCCTCGGCATAGGCCCCCTCAAAACCTGCTCCTCAAGGCTGGCCTCGTAGACCCTGTAGACAAGGCCCATGATGGGTGATGCGATTCTGAGGAGATAGGAGATGGTTTTTCTGAGAAGCCTGGAACGCCTCAGCCATCTGGGCATGATAGCTAGTAGCCACCCATGAAGAGTAGATTATATTAGGTATAAATATAGGGTTCTTCTAGAGGTTAGAAACCCTCCTAGATATGTTTTTCTCTGGCTAGCAAGAATCTTCTAATGAGAATTTCATCACAGACAAAAGATCCACTATTATCAAAGTAACGCTCACAGGTTTTCTAGTAGGATTAATAGGGGGTACCTCGGCATAGGAGGAAGACTTTTATAGTGTCAAGTTTAATGTATATCGCGAAACTAAGTATAGCAAAAGTGTGGGCACAAGCTTAATAAGCGTGGGTATCTTCAGCTTAGCATCAGGCTTAGAATATTCTCTCTATGGAAAAACATTATACGAGGTCGCGATAGCATACGTCTTAGGAGGAGTAATTGGAGGATACTAAGGCACTAAATTAGCTAATTAAATAGCCCAAGGATCTTCTGAGAAGAATTTACGGGATCATAATAGTCTTGGTAGGCGTATATATTCTAATTAAAACAAATTATTAAACAAATCTGACTATAAAATAACATGATCTTAGAAATTCTCATCATTAAATTCATAATCTCTCCCAATATCAGACTAATTAGGTGATTAATTTTAGTAAAGATCAAGGCTATCTCATTTGATATATAAGGCAGAAACTATGGTTAAGGTCATTTAGGGTTTAGTCCTTTTAGGGCTATTAGGTATGCTGATGTGTTTTTATAAACCTCGGAGTCTAATAAGCTCATTAGCGATCCTCGGGTATGCAAGGGTGACTGAACCGCTGCAGTCTGCCCAAGGGAGGCCGCAATGAGCCTGAAGGTGAAAACAACTGCTCTCGGGTAAACGGTACTCTACTCAATATAAACAAATTCTATAAGATATTATCTGTGAAACTAGAGTCTCTTGAAGAGTTCTATTATTTTATCTGTGGCTCTACGAATAATCTCCCGAGCTTTCTCGGGATCGGCTCTTGTTGGATCGCCCAAACCACCAGTATCGCTGTACTCGTCGAAGTATATAAAGCCACCGGCTTCTCTCATAGCCCTGGTGATCGGATTTATACTGGGTTTTCTCATCTTATCTATTTTAACTAGTTCTGGGCGGAAAAGCATAATCATGCTTGTCTCATATTCACACGCGTGTCCCCACGGCTCCACGGGTTGTAGTAGTTCTTGTATTGCGTCTCTAGCCATACTTGTCCAGTGGATTAAGTACGCGTTAATACCTACCTCTACTCTTAGTCTAGATACAGCTACTTCTAGTGGGGCTCGATTACCTCCGTGAAAATTGAGTATAACAAATCTCTTCACACCATGTCTAGCGAGGCTCCTACCTATGTCTATAATAACCTCTACATAGACCTCTGGTCTAAGTGTTATGGTACCTGGGAATCTCATGTGATGCTCTGACACACCATAGTAGAGAACTGGTAGCAGTAGAACTTTAATCCCTTTCTCCCAAGCTCTCTTCGCAAGTTCTTCGCTAAGATACTCAGCTCTTATACTATCGGTGAGTAGTGGTAGGTGAAGCCCGTGCTGCTCAAAGCTACCTGTTGGGAGCACGACAAAGTCCGCTTCCCGAAGCATCTCGCGTGCTTCCTCCCATGTGAGTTCTCCCAATTTATAGCTTGAGGATCTGAAGACTATTTCAATCACCATAATAAGGTCGCCCCATAATCTTAAAAGTAAAGATATGCTCTATAGAGTTCAGATATCTCTGTTAGAATCAGGTAATTTTTTGCTTCAACCATTCTCGTAGGTTCTCTTTTAGGGGCTTATCTAGGTAGAGCATCACCTGGGAGAGAGATACTAACTTACTTCACTATCTCAATGGTTATTTTAGGAATCTATATAGGTGTTAAGAGAGAAACTACGAAAGAGCCTCGTCACTATTTCTCTAGAGACGAGAAATATATTTTGGTTGATATATTATCGCATTTGGTGGTTCCCCTGGCAAGATATCTTGTGGCTGATATGCACCAGGATATATCATACGCTATTAAAACCGGGGGTTTTGATCCAAGTGCTAATAAGGATCTAGCTGTAACATTTGACAAGGATATACCTGGGAGACACGGTGATATACCTAAATACATAGCCGGGGGTGTGAAGCTTGTCTTCGGAGCCATATTCCCTGGGAGGGAGTTTTGGAGCCCAGCTATTCTTGAGAGGCTTGAGAGGCTCTATGGCTCCTGGCACGGCTCTACAGTACCTATTCTAGGGTCTCTTGAGGATGTTATTGAGCATATCTCGATCTATAGGAGTCTTGTTAGGAGGTATAGGGATAGACTTGCCCTTATCTCAAGACCAGGTGATCTGGATAGGCTTGTTGGGAGTGATAGGATAGGGATTTTGATAAGCCTTGAGGGCGCAGATCCCATATCCAGGCTCGAGGATCTAGAGATACTATGGCTCCTCGGGGTTAGAAGTCTAACTATAACCTGGAACTATGATAATAGATATGCATCCTCATGCAGATCCAAGAAGGACTATGGA
>JAWAXC010000032.1 GCA_038897115.1 Sulfolobales archaeon
TATGCCCAGATCGATATGGTGGCTAGGTATCTAAGGATGAAGGGGTATAGGGTTATAGCACCATGGTATGCTGATCGGAATGGGCTTCCAGTAGAGATCCTTGTTGAGAGGCAGACAGGGATCAATCCCCATGAGATGGCGAAAACGCCTGAGGGTAGGGAGAGGTTTCTAGCCCTCTGTAAGGAGAGGTTAGACGCGGTTGAGGCAGAGATCGTTAGGATTTGGAAGAGGCTTGGATGCTCCTTCGAATACTGGGTTAATGGAACTGATAGCCCGGAGTATAGGAGGATCACACAGGCTACATTTATAGAGATGTGGAGGAGAGGCCTTATATACGAGGCTGAGAGGCCTGTCTATTGGTGCCCTAGATGCATGACCACTCTTGCTGAGGCTGAGCTTGAGTATGTTGAGAAATCATCAGATCTATATTATATAAGGATAGAGCTGACAAACGGATCCAGCGTTACTATTGCAACAACAAGACCAGAGCTCCTGGGCGCAATGGTTGCTCTAGCCTATAACCCAGAGGATCCTAGGTATAGGGGGTTGGAGGGGGCTAGGGGAAAGGTTCCTATATATGGGTATGAGGTGCCTGTGATCGCTCATAAAGAGGTAGATCCCTCCTTCGGAACTGGGATAGAGATGGTATGTAGCTATGGAGACTCGAGGGATATGAGGATTATAAGGGAGCTAGGCCTAACCGATAGGGTCAGGATTATCATTGATAGAGATGGAAGGCTTAACGAGCTTGCAGGGGATCTGAAGGGGCTAACAATACAGGAAGCTAGGCAGAGGATTGTTGAGAAGCTGAGGAGCATGGGTATCCTAGAAAGGGTTGAGAGGATCGAGGGTAGGAGGATACCAACATGCTGGAGATGTGGAACCCCGGTTGAGATAATACATTCTAGAGAGCTCTTTCTAAAACAGCTAGACTATAGAGATGAGCTGATAGAGATCTCTAAGAAGATAGAGTTCAAACCTGAGTTCCACAGGCAGAAGCTAATAGACTGGATCAAGAGTATCAGGATAGACTGGCCCATATCGAAGACGAGGTACTATGCAACAGAGGTACCACTATGGAGATGCAGATCTTGCGGAGCATATCTAGTCCCAGAGCCGGGGAGATACTATAGGCCGTGGAAGGATCCCCCGCCATTCGATAGATGCCCAGAATGCGGGGCTGGGAGGGAATATCTCGAGGGTGATAAAAGGGTTTTCGACACATGGTTTGATTCAAGCATATCGCCCCTATACGCCTCAGGCTATATGAGGGATGAGAAACTATTCTCCCAAGCATATGGCAATATATTAAGGCCCCAGGGCTACGAGATTATAAGGACATGGCTCTACTATACAATCCTAAGGATCTACCTATTGCTCGGGATACCCGCATTCAGATGGGTTAGAATCAGCGGGATGGGCTTGGATGAGAAGGGCGAGGCTATGCATAAGAGTAAGGGAAATGTAATAGATCCAGAGCCATATATAGAGAAATATGGTGCAGATGCATTTAGATTCTGGGCAGCAGGATCTGCAAGGCTCGGCTATGACTATAGATTTAGCGAGAACATGATAAAAACAGGTGCTCTCTTCATAACGAAGGTATGGAATATAGCTAGATTCATAACCAGATTCCCAGAGCCGAGCGATGACTATTCATTAAGACCAATTGACAGGGCTCTCCTAGCTAGGCTTGCATCCGTTATTAGACAGGCTGATAAGGCATACTCAGAGTTCGATGTTTATGAGCCTATACACCTCATATACGACTTTACATGGAATATCCTCGCAGATCACTATATAGAGGCTGTCAAAGCTAGAGCATATAATGATGGGAAGAGATATAGCGTTGAGGAGCAGAGGGGTGCATGGTATACCCTCCACAGATCGCTGGATATGGTTCTAAGAGCACTAGCACCAATCATGCCGTTCTTCACAGACTATCTATGGAGAAGCATTAGAGGGAGATCTATACATCTCGAGAGATACCCAGAGCCTCCAAAGGAGTGGGAGGGCTGGAGCGATGAGCCCCTAGAGATGCTCATAAAGATAGACTCAGCTATATGGAAGTATAAGAAGGAGAGGGGTATGAGGCTCTCGGAGAGGCTCGAGGCAGTAGTATATGTTGATAACCCTATAGCAAAATCTATTGAACAGGAGATATTAGATCTCCACAGAGTAAGAGCTATTGAGGTCGGGAAGCCAGGGGATGGGGCGGAGGAGATAGCCCCAGGGATATGGGTTAAAATGATATAGGGAAGCGGTTAATTCCTCCCAAGCACCTTACACAGGGAGAGACCTTTGGTATATGTGATTGCGATAACAGGTGCTAGTGGTGTGATCTACGGGTTAAGGGTTGTTGAAGAGCTCTCAAAGAGATCTAGGGTTGATGTGATAATCACGAAGGAGGCTATAAAGGTTTCTGAATATGAGTGCCTCGCGGGTGAGGAGCTCATGGATAGGCTAAGATCTATGGGGTCAAACATATATCTAGAGGACGAGATAGACGCTCCACCCAGCTCTACAAGCTATCTAGTCAAGGCGAAGGGGGTTGCGATAACCCCATGCTCCCTCACAACACTGGCTAAGATAGCATCTGGGATAGCGGATAACCTTGTAACCAGGACAGCTATTAACGCCCTTAGAATTAGAAAACCCCTGGTACTTCTGATCAGAGAGACCCCTCTAGGTGTGACAGAGCTTAGGAACATGCTAGCCGTGGCCGAGGCAGGGGCTATAGTGCTCCCAGCATCTCCTGGCTTCTATACAAACCCATCTAGGATCGAGGATATGGTTGACTTTATAGTTGGTAAGGTTCTAGATATGCTTGGTGTTGAGCACGAGATCTATAGGAGATGGTCTAGGGATCAAAGCCTTATTCGAGCTCAAAACCTCTGCCGCCAAGCTTTCGGCTCAAAAGCCCTCTGAGCTTTTTAGCCCTCATCTCCTCCTCCTCTATCTCTCTGAACATATCATCACTAGCAGATCTCCTCCCCTGCTCCACAGCATATAGGCATGTGCCATCTGGTAGTAGGTAGAACTTCTCACAGGCTGAGAACTGGCATACACCCCCGATACAGAGATCATTTACCCAGTTGCAGAAACCAACAAACTTAACCCTACCACCATCATCCCTCCTAACAATCCCTAGGGCTTTTTTAGAGCATTTGAAATACGGGCATAACGGGTTACACTTCTTACCATCTGGCATTGGCTTGAGCTCTCCCTCTCTAAGGCTAACCTCTCTAGATACCTGTCTATCAACCCTACCGAACCTCTGATCCCTGTGATGGGGTTGTTGGGAGCCCCCTCTATAGTCTCTATAACCCCTCTCATCTCTTTGATAAGGCCTATCACCAGATCTACTATAGCCCTCCCCACCGCCTCGACCTCCCTGGCCCCTATGCTCCCCATATCTCCTATTATCTCTTTGGCTCAAGTATCCAGCCTCGTTCCTCAAAACTTTATCCACTTAAAGCCTATATATCTTATATCACCTGATTTACCCACGATAGCATATATCAGGGTCTTTCTAACGCTATGGCTAAGCCTGCCTGTCCTCACAATCATTATAGGATCTATGCTCTCCTCTATCTCCATAACATCTACTAGATAAGGTGCATGCTCATATCCAGGCCCCTTCTCATATACAGCGAAGGCTACTCCATATTTCATCCCAGATCTCACAACATACCCCCTATCCCTGAGATCTCTGTAGACTAGATATTGAGGCTCGAAGCCATCCATAATCTTAGATGCATATCTCCTGAAATCCTCACAACCTATTTCAGAGCCATTCATGATAAGCCTTAGAACACCCTTCTCACATAGATATAGCGTTTCTAGCATAGAGAGTTCGAGAGGCCCCTTATATCTAACCCCGGGCTTCGGCTTTTTCACACCAAAGGGTTTTCCATAGAAGCCAGCTGAGTAGATCTTCTCAACACCCTCTGGATCAAAAACCAGGGATCTTGCACCAACCACGATAGCCTCATAGCTCCTCTCAAACCCCCTGAGAAATGCTCTACCCTGCAGCTCCACTTTATAGCCCATATCTCTTAGATCCCCCAATCCTATAAAGCTCTATACCCTATGCATAGCCACATATTTGAGATATATAGAGAGCCTCCAAAGCGTATCAGATATCCCCTCAAGCCTCTCTATAATCTCCATCATAGGCACCATCGTATCGGGTGATTTAGAGAGGTTCTTAACTATATATGGTATTGTGTTTCTATATATCTCATCAGCCTGCTCCTCCAACCTCTCGATCTCTATAGCATCTTTGGGGGCTGTCTGTGGATTTGAGTTAAGGCTTACAAGTAGATCCTCTAGCTTCCTAGTCTGTCCTTCAACCATTGATATGAGATCCTCTATAGACTTTGATATATCGCTTGGCACCGATGATCCTGTGTTGAGTATATCTAGATATAATGATATATCTGCCGCACTCTCACCAACAGAGATCATACCTGTGATGACCTCAGCATATATATCTTTAAATTGAAGGCCCAACCCAGTCCTCACAAGATATTCCAGGGTTTTAAACCCCTCTACCTGGAGATCCTCTTTAAGCTTCCTTATCTTCTCCATCCTACCCCTTGCACCATGTATATTACCAACCAGGATCTCTTGGAACATTGTTTTTAGCTCTGACACCTCGTTCCATAGGATCCTAGAGTCGCTCCTCATCTTCTCAAGGAGATTCATCTCGGCTATGCTAAGTCTACTCATATCATAGGGGTTAACATATTCCTCTGCCAATCGCTACACCCGGCTTCCGATATATTTATGTTCGAGAGTAAATAAGTAATCCGCAGATCAATGATGTATAGAGGTTTATGTTAATAGCTTCTAAGCGATATACTATCTAGGGGTGCCATGCTACTCAGATTCGATAATATAGTTATATTATCAGCTGTTAGAACACCTATAGGGAAGTTCGGCAAAAGCCTAAGAGATCTCAGAGCCCCAGAGCTAGGCTCAATAGCTATTAGAGAGGCTATAGCTAGATCAGGTGTTGAGGTTGAGGACATAGGATTAGTTGTTATGGGAAACGTTATAAGGGCTGGGGGTGGGATGCTAACTGCGAAGCAGGCCTCTATATTAGCTGGTATACCCGCTACCACGGAGTGTCTGAATGTAGATATGGTATGCTCATCTGGAATGGCATCTATAGCTACAGCTGCCCTATATCTAGAGAAAGGGGTTGTAAACATCGCAGTCGCAGGTGGTATGGAGAGCATGAGCAGCTCTCCATATCTAATCCCCCAGAGCCTTAGATGGGGGGTTCCCCATCTAACCAATAGATCTCTTAGTATCTATGATTCCATGTTGGTTGATGGGTTAACAGATCCGTTCACAGGTTATCATATGGGGAAGATAGCGGATCTATATGCTAGGAGGATAGGTGCTCCAAGGGAGGATCTTGATTTAATAGCGCTTGAAAGCCATATGAGAGCCTCTAAAGCGAGAGACTCGGGGTTCTTCAAAGACGAGATAACACCGATCAAGCTGAGCAAGAATGGGAATACATATTATTTAGAGCATGATGAGGGGATAAGAGACGATCTTACGCTGGAGAAGCTAAGGAGTATGAAACCTGTTTTCACACCAGAAGGCCCCCATACAGCGGGCAACTCATCCCAGCTAAGCGATGGGGCTGCAGCTATAATCCTTGCTAGGGAGGACTATGCTAGGGAGAGGGGGTATAAACCAATAGCTAGGCTTAAAATGTACTCAGGCGTAGACACTGAGTCAAGCGAGTTCCCCTGGGCACCTGTACCGGCTGTGAGGGAGATTCTGAGGGCTGCGGAGCTAGAGCCAGGGGAGATAGATCTTTATGAGAATAATGAGGCATTCGCTGTATCAACATATATATTTGTTAAAGAGCTTGGCATACCCATGAGCAGGTTAAATATACATGGAGGCGCAATAGCTCTTGGACACCCACTAGGCGCTACAGGCACTAGGCTAGTTGTAACCCTTATAAATGCCCTTAGACGTAGAGGGGGGAGAAGGGGTATAGCGTCTATGTGCCACGGGCTTGGAGGAGCCACAGCTCTCTATATAGAGCTTATATAGCGTTCTAGCCAGCCTGTGGCCTAGCCTCTGAACCTGAACCCCTTGTCCTACACCTCTGTTTCTCGAGACTATATATCGTGGGGGATATCCAGAGTATCCAGGCGGGCACGGCTTTTATAAATTCATAGGCCTCCTCCCAGCTCTCCAACCCAAGATCCTGTGCTAGCTTCTCAAGGCTATACTCCATCTTCACATAGTTATTCAAGATCCTCACTACATCCTCATTGATCTCTATCTTCTTCCCCCTCACCTCAACATAGATCGGATCGCATAGCTGTGACAAACACCCACCCACCCTTTTTATAGATAAAAAGCCTATAAGGAAGAGCGTTCCCTATCTATCGTGCTCTTAAGCATCGTTACGCCATCCACAGACCCTCTACAATAGTAGCTCCCCCATGGTTATCTTTCGCTGCTGTTTACTGTCGATATCAATCCTGCTTAGTCCTCTCAGGACTATTAGATGGCAAATGCCACGTGCCTATCCAATACTCCTATCCATAGCACAACACCTATAAGCTCTTCTCTTACGAACAATTATTGAGGATGCTACTATGATCTCTATGAGCAGCTGTGAAGAGGAGAACGCACTCATAAGGCTCTGTATTTGCTCGAGGGAGATAGGCTCCCGAAAGGCAGTAGAAAGGCAAGACAGGGATGATGAGGCGAAGAGCTAAAAGCCCAGTGAAACCAGAATCCCTAGAGGTTCACATACCAAAGGTTAGAAGCCTTGCCTTTTAAGGCGGGGAGTAAAAAGCTTTTAAATATTGTGGTGCTTATTTGGTTGGAGTTGGTGCGTGGCGAGCCTAGCAGGCTAGGAGCCACGCACTGCCCGCAGCTGACGGCGGGCCCTGAGCCAAAGCGATGATGCAGCCCCTGTGAGGGGCTCCAGAGAGATGATGGTAGCCCCAGTGGGGGAAGAACTCCCCGTCAATCAAAGGCGGGGAGCCGTCAGACCCTACAGTTCTTAGGGGTCTACCTTCACTAATAAGCTTATCAGCTTTAGAACTTAAGGTTATAGCGCTAAAGAGTATTTAGAAGAGGCTGCTTAAAATATAAATGCTTTGGAAATGGTCATTAGTCCAAAAGAACTATAGATCATGATCCCGCCTTATCTATGTCTCTCTATTTATTTTTATCCCTCCATAGAACATACTATTGTGGAGAGAGATGTCCTCAATACTCGAGACATGGAGAAAGATCCTCGAGCTTGCTAGGAGACCTGATGATGAGGAGTACAGGCTATTCCTAAGAATAATATTCCTAGGCCTCTTCCTCGTAGGTGCGATATCCTTCACAATAAGATCTATAGCTATATTCCTCCTAAGCGGTGGCACATAATGGGCTCCGAGGAATCTATCGAGCCTCAGAAAGGATCTGGTGGGAGGGAGGGGATAACACAGCTATTCGCGGTAAGAACCACTGGAGGTCAGGAAACCAATGTAGCCCTTATGATAGAGATGTTTGTAGAATCATCTAACCAAGGCGGTAAAAAAATAGATGTGAGAGCCATAGTTGTTCCTCCAGGGATAAAGGGCTATGTGATCCTAGAGGTGCCAAGCCTACACATGGTATACCAGGCTGTGAAAGATATAAAGCATGTTAAAGGCAAGGCAGCGGGGGCCGTTAGCTTCAAGGATCTCGAGAAGATGCTCAAACCAGTCCCAGTGATAGAGGAGCTTAAGGAGAAGATGGTGGTTGAAATAGTAGCAGGGCCCTTCAAAGGTCTTAGAGGCACTATACAGAGTATCGATAAAAATAGGATGGAGGTATCAGTGGCTATAGTGGAGTCTCAGTTCCCAATGAATATAACAGTCCCCGCGGACTTTGTCAAGCCTGTGAAACAACAATAGCTTATCCTAAGCATCTGATCTCTACATATGCTGGTTGATCCACTCTGCTATTAGGATCAAGATAGACTAGATTCTGGTTCAGATAATGCTATTACCAGAAGCGTTGAGCTGGGGGTTAACGCTGATAATTATTGGGAGAGCTCTTCTTCAACATTTTAACAATTGATCTTCTATGTGTTAATAGAGCGCAATGCTTATAAGCATGAAAACCCTACTATCGTTGCGAGGAATCGGGGATGTGTATTCACTAGATCAGAGGATGTGTGGAGAGAAAACAGCTTAAAAATACAATGTAGTATAAACAGTATAAGTATAGCTCATGTGATCATATTTAGAGTATATATAAGAGGATCAGAGGTGATCGATTATTGCATGCCTCGTTAAGCTTGCAATACCCAAGGGATCTCTTGAGAAACACGTTTATGAATTCCTTGAAAGGGCTGGCTATACCCTCATAGGTAGGGAGAGGAGTTATAGACCATTAATAAATGATCCCGATATATGTGTTAAGATCCTCAGGCCCCAGGAGATACCTATATATGTCTATGAGGGGCTCCATGATATAGGTATAACGGGTCTTGACTGGGTTCTAGAGCAGGGTTTAGGCGATAAGCTACCCATACTACTTGAACTCGGAATTGGCAGGGTTAAGCTTGTTCTTGCAACCCCTAAGGGGTCTGGGTATAGAGATGCTGAGGATCTCATCAAGAGGTTTGCCGATGAAGATAGGATCCTTAGGATCTCTACTGAGTATCTCAATACATCAGCTCGATATATATCGAGTAGGAGGAGCTATAGAGAGAGGTATGGCTCAACATACCCCCTAATTATAACCCCATGGGGGAGGTGGGGTGAGAATAGAATGGTTCAGATAATCCTATCATTCGGAGCAACAGAGGCTAAGCCTCCTGAGGAGGCTGATGCTATAATAGATGTGTCCGAGACAGGCACTACACTTGAGAGTAACGGGTTAGAGGCGATAGATGTTGTGCTAGAGTCACAGGCGGTCCTCATAGCAAACCCATCTTCGCTCAAGGATAGAGCTAAGGCTGAGAAGATCTCAGATATAGTTGCTATATTCAGAGGCGTGATAGACGCTAGATCTAGATATCATATCTTCATAAATGTGAGGAGGAGCAATTTAGAAGAGCTCCTAAAGATCCTCCCAGCCCTTAAGAGCCCCACAATAAGCCCCCTAGCAGATCCCGAGTGGGTAGCTATAAACACTGTTATCGGTAAAGAAGATCTTATAAAGATCATGCCGGTGCTCAGGAGACTCGCACAGGGCCTAGTCGTTTATGAGCCCAAGCTAGTCATACCACTCGAGGATCTTGGGAGGGGCTAGCTGTGCCAAGGATCTATAGGGTATATAGTGATCTAGATATAGAGGATGTATTGAGGATAATCAGATCCTCTATCGATTTAGAAGGGGCAATCGATGCTGTGAAGCCAATTATAGAGGATGTTAGGAGGAGAGGTGATGACGCTGTGATCGAATATGCTAGGAGGCTCGATGGAGCTGATCTAAAACCGGAGGAGATCTACATAGATAGATCCAGGCTCTCGGATATAGCATCAAAAGCAGATCTAGGGCTCGTGGAATCCCTTGAAAAACTCTCTAAGAGGATTGAGAATGCCGAGCGCCCCCTACTATCCATAATATCGAGCATATGGAGGATCGAGGTTAGAGAGGGGCTCTATATAGAGGTTTTCTTCAAACCAATCGAGAGGGTTGCATGCTATATACCAGGAGGGTTTACACCGTATGTGTCAACAGCCCTTATGTGCGGTGTAACAGCGAGAATAGCAGGTGTTAAGAGGCTTGTAGCACTGCTACCCCCTAAAGCCCTAACCCCCGGTATGGCTGCATCTCTCCTGATAGCTGGGTTCGATGGTGTGTATAGAGTTGGAGGGCCATATGGTGTGGCTGCTGTTGCATATGGAACCAAGAGGATCGAGAGGGTGGATAAGATCGTGGGGCCAGGTGGGATCTATGTTACCGCCGCCAAAGCATTGGTATCGAGGGTTGTTGGTATTGATATGCTTGCAGGGCCTACAGAGCTTATTATATATATAGATAGAAGGGGGTATGAGGAGGAGATCCTTCTCCACCTAGCCGCTCAAGCAGAACACGGCGATTCTGTGCTTCTAGCCGTGGTTACACCTGATAGCGAGATCGCTAACAACCTAGCTAGAATAACCTCTGAGAGAGCCTCTAACACGGGATCCAAAGCCTTTGAAAGGGTTTCAAGGCTCCTCAACATAGTTATTGTAGATAGTGTTGAGAGAGCGGCAAAATTTATAGATACCCTCTCAGCAGAGCATGTTGAGATATGTAGCAACCTAGAGGGGCTCCGAGATATGCTTAACAGCTATGGGGTCCTCATAGATGGATGTGTCTCTAGCGCTATAAACGACTACTACTCAGGTGTAAACCACATACTCCCCACAATGTCATGGGCAAGGGTTAGGGGAGGCCTATCGATCCTAGACTTTGTAGCTCTGAGGAGGAGGGTTATTTATAGGGGTTCTAGGGATGGTCTGAGAGATATAGCTAGTGAGGTGATGCCCATAGCGATGGAGGAGGGGTTCCAACTACATCTAGACTCGATCTACAGGGGTGTTAGGGGTTGATGGATAGGATCAAAGCCTTTATCAGGGAGAAGGGAGATCTTGTATATAGCTCTGAAAAGGGGTGTACATATCCTTTAGATAAGAATGAGAATCTATTTATACCAAGGGAGGTTATAAGAGAGATCATGGTTAACGCCATATCTAGAATAGATCCTAGGACATATCCTGGTGGGGAAGAGGAGGAGCTTATATGGGAGATCGCAAAGACCTTCTCAATAGATCATGAATCTATTGTTATTACAAATGGTGGTGACGAGGCAATAGATCTTCTCCTCACCCTAGTAGGCTCTCTAGGAGAGAGACCTAGGATAGCTATTCTAAAGCCTAGCTTCCCCATGTATAGCCTTAGATCTCTGCTAAGGGGTTATAGGGTTGAATATATAGAGCTGTCTGAGAATGGCTTCTCTATAGATGTTGATAGAGCTATTGAAATAGCATCTAGATCCGATCTTGTGTTTCTCTGCAGCCCCAACAACCCAACTGGGAATCTCCTTCCACGTGATGTGATAAAATCCGTTGCAGAGGCTTCGAAGGGGATAGTTGTTCTAGACCAAGCTTATAGGGAGTTTGCTGAAGATCCTCAAGATGATCTTTTAAAGTCATATGAGAACATAGTAGCTATAAGAACATTCTCTAAGGCATATGGGTTAGCAGGGCTCAGACTCGGATATATAGTTGCTAATAGGGAGATTGCGAAGGCCCTTAAGATCCTGAGGCTACCCTTTCAAATGAACAAGTTCACACTCGCAGCAGGTGTTGAGGCTCTCAGGATGAGGGATAGGCTTCTCAGATATGTTGATGATGTAAAAAGGGCTAGGAAGATCCTAGTAGCAAGGCTGAGGGATATAGACTACCTAGAGGTCTATGATACACAAACAAATTTTGTCCTCACAAAAATACATATAGATCCTGGGAAGGTTGTTAGGGCTCTAGAGGATAGGGGTATATGTGTAAAGCTATATAGGGGTCTTTTCAGGGAGGGCGACTCCTATCTCAGGATCACGGTTCCTGAAGACAGTATCATAGAACTATTGGTTGGGGTGCTCGAGAATGTTGGGTGAGAGGATAGGGAAGTCTGTGAGAGAGACGAGAGAGGTTAGGATCTATGTTGAGGTGAATCTAGATAGGGAGGGCTATAGGGTTAGGACGCCATATAGATTCTTCACACACCTCCTAGAGACATTTGCTCACCACGGCGGCATAGGGATCTCTATAGAGGCTGAGGGTGATATGGCACATCATGTGATAGAGGATACAGGGATAGCTTTTGGGGAGGCTCTTTCAATAGCGCTTGGGGATAGAGCTGGTATTAGGAGGTTTGGATATTCATTGATCCCTATGGATGATGCTCTAGTAGCAGTTGCCATAGACCTTGTTAGAAGACCCTATAGCGAGATAAGACTAGGCCTTAGAGGAGCATATATCGAGGATATAGAGGGCTCGCTTATAGAGCATTTCCTCAGGAGCACAAGCTACTCAGGCTCCTTCACACTCCACGCTTTAAAGATATATGGAGAGGATCCCCACCACATAGCTGAGGCATGTTTCAAAGCACTCGGAGTATCGCTCTCACAGGCAGCCTCGAGATCCGGGAGAGGTTCTATAAGCGTTAAGGGTGTTGCCTAGTGAGGGTGGCTATTATAGATAATGGATTTGGAAATCTGGGGAATCTAGAGAACTATATTCTGAGAACCCTAGGGGTTAGGGCAGAGATTGTGAAGGAGATTGGGGGGCCGGGGAGATATGAGCTAGTAGTACTACCTGGTGTAGGTAGCTTCTCAGCCCTCTCAGAGAGGATATCGGGGCTGAGAAGCCAGATAGAGGAGCATCTAGAGGCTGGGGGATATGTATTGGCTATATGCCTTGGGATGGAAGCCCTTTTCGAGGAGAGCGAGGAGGGCCCTGGGAAGGGTCTTGGGATATTCAGGGGGAGGGTTATCAGAATACCGAGATCTTCTGGCATGAGAACCCCTAGGATTGGCTGGTCAAGGCTTGAGATCCTTAGGAAGATATCTCCATGGACTATACTCGATGGTGCGTGGTATTACTATGCACACTCATACTATGCTATCACAACCGAAGACTCCGTTATAGGTATTTCGAGATATGGCCCGCTGGAGATACCATCACTACTGGTTAAAGATAGGATAGTTGCAACACAGTTTCATCCAGAGAGATCTGGGAGATATGGGGATCTATTTGCAGAGGCCCTTAAAAGCTATATGAGGAGGTAGGGATGGAGGTGCATGTTGCACTCGATATCTATGGGGGGATGGTTGTGAGGATAACAAGGGGGGATCCTCGGGATATAATTATATATTCTAGAAACCCCATTGAAAAGGGTTTAGAAATACTTGATGCTGGGGTTAAAAGGATCCATATCGTGGATCTCGAGGCAGCTATCGAGGGTAGATCAATTAGTCGTCTCACACTCGAAACAGCTAGAAGGCTTAAAGAAGCCGGTGGCTTTGTAACAATTGCAGGGGGGATTAGGAGGGTCTCAGATCTCGAGTCTGCCCTAGAGACAGGGGCTGATAGGGTTGTGGTTGGCACCGCAATATATAGGGGCGATCTAGCTATTGAGGATGTGCTTAGGCTCGGGGGAGAGAGGGTTGTGCTCGCATGCGATATAAGGGGAGGCTATGTTGTTCACAGTGGTTGGAGAGCTAGCACAGGGCTTGGGATCAGGGATATCCTCAGAAGATATGCCGAAGCCGGCTTCAAGCTCTTTCTAGTCACAATAGTTGAGAGGGATGGAACAATGGGTGGTCTGGATCTCAAAGCCCTATCTATGATCCCCGATATATATAGGAGGCATATAATCTATTCCGGAGGGGTTTCGTCTAAGAGGGATCTTGAGGTGCTTAGGAGGGAAGGGTTTAGAGGGGCTGTTGTTGGGAAGGCTTATTATGAGGGTCTCCTCTCTCCACATGATATAGCCTCTATGGAGGATAGCTAACATGGTTACCATAAGGATCATCCCGTGCCTTGATATGGATAAAGGTGTTGTTGTGAAGGGAAGGAGCTTCCTAGATCTACGAGTTGTTGGAGACCCCGTAGAGCTGGCAAGGAGATATGAGGAGGAGGGTGCTGATGAAATAGCTGTGCTAGATATAAGCGCATCTCCAGAGGGTAGGGAGTTCTCACTCGACGCGCTGAAGAGGATAGCTAGGGAGATCTCGATACCAATATTGGCTGGGGGAGGCATCAGAAGTATTGAAGATGCGGAGAAGCTCTTCAGAGCCGGGGCTGACAAGGTTAGTGTGAATACATATGCTGTTAAAAGGCCGGAGCTGATAAGGGAGATATCATCGAAATACGGGTCTCAATCAACAGTTGTTGCGATAGATGCTAGGAGGGTTGGGAATAGGTATAAAGTATATATAGGGGGTGGAAGGGTTGAAACAGATCTAGACCCCTTTTCATGGGCATCAAAGGCCGTAGATCTAGGTGCTGGTGAGATCCTCCTCACATCGATAGACGCGGATGGATCTAGATCAGGCTATGATCTCGAGTTAATAAGGGGGGTCTCAAGCTCTGTCAGTGTTCCAGTAATAGCCAGCGGTGGCGCCGGATCCCCTGAGGATATGGCTATGGCAATCATAGCCGGGGCCTCTGCGGTTCTCGCAGCATCGATCTTCCACTATGGGATCTACAGGATCTATGATGTTAAGAAATACCTAGCTGATAAGGGATTTCAGGTGAGGATCTAGATGAAGGAGATAGAAGATCTCCTAAGAGAGATAGACTTTGAAAAGGGGGGAGGCCTTGTCCCAGTTATTGTTCAGGATGCCATTACAAAGGAGGTCTTGATGCTTGGATACGCTAACCGAGAGGCCCTTTTAAAGACAATAGAAACTGGCTATGCACACTTCTGGAGCAGATCCAGAGGCAGGCTTTGGATGAAGGGCGAGACATCGGGGAATCTTCTGAGGGTTGAAGAGATACTTATAGACTGTGATGGCGACTCTATCATCTATATCGCAAGACCCTCGGGGCCTGTATGTCATACGGGGAATAGGAGTTGTTTCTTCAAAAGCTATAGGATTTCTATGAGGCCTCTCCACCCTAAATAGGTTTCCACCATATAAATAACGATCCTAGCTACTCTACAGCTGGCTCCTCCATATATACCACGCCATTGTCAGCATCTATAGAGACTCTACCCCCTATGGGTAGTGGATATACATGGTGCCCATGCTCATCTCCCCCGTGGCAGCATGGGAAGTTTATGAAGGATGGCGAGGCCACATATCTCCTAGCCCTATCCACTATAACCTCCTCCAGACTCGGTGTTGGGGCTCTCACCTCTGGCTCTGGGAATTCGCCGAATATGATCCCAGATGCTCTCTGTAGATGGCCTCCATGGGCTAGTGCTGTGAGATAGTTATCCACCCTCCACGCATCCTCCCTTATATCCTCTATAAATAATATCTTCCCCTCTGTGTTCACAGCATATCTTGTGCCCTGTAGAAGTGTGAATATGATTAGGTTTCCACCGACAACCTCTCCAGAGGCTCTCCCAGGGTTTATGGTCTTTGGGAATGGCCCTTCTTCTGGTGGCGCTAGTTCGAGCACCTCTCCCATGAGGATCTTTATCACCATCTCCAGGTTTTTCTGATACCTCCTCATACCTATCTCATCACCTAGCTTGGGGGTGGTGGCTATCATCTCACCATGTATACTTACAAGCCCTATCCTAGAGTATAGGGCGTTCTGCAGGCTGGTAACATCGCTGAAACCTATGAATGGCTTGGGATTCCTCTCGATCACATCATAGTCTATTAGATCCAATAGCCTGAGGCCGCCCGCGCCGCCTCTAACACACCATATAGCTCCCACATCATCCCTCTTAAACCCCTCAACAATATCCCTAGCCCTCACCTCATCAGGGGCTGATAGATACCATCTCCTCATAGCATATTTAACGCTCTCCCCAGCTATGATGCTAAAACCCTGCTTCCTAAGGATCTCTATGCCGAGGCTGAGATTCATATTTGGATATACTGGGTAGCTCGAGGGTGCAACAAGATAGATCTTAGATCCAGGTTTTATCTTAGGAGGCTTTATCCTGGCCCTCAAAATATATCGCCACAGATAGTTCTGTAGAAATAATTTAAAGTTTAGATAAGGCTATATAACTCTCCCATATAAGATCTTATGATCAAGCTCACATACTAGAGAATAGATCTTTTATAATTCTAGGTATGCTATGGATCCTGCCTTAACCTTTTATACATAATCTGATCTCCTCGGCTGCGGCCTTTAAAGCCTCATATATTTTTCCTGACTCCCTCTCCCCCTCGCCTGAGTATAGCACTAACTCCTCCCCTGGGATCCTTATTTCTTCGCGAACCCCTTCTAGGGATGCTCTATATGCTATTGAGTAGGGGAATGGATCTACCTGCGTATCTTTATATAGCTCTCTATAGCTTCCAAGGTATATGGGTTTCATTGTATGTTTATTTATACATCTAATCAGCTCATATGCCGAGTCTCTGTTTAGGCTTCTCTCTATCTCTCTGAAGATCTCGTAGGGAAGCCTCTCCCTCAGATCCTCTAGGATCCTCTCTCCCTTAACCTCTGTGGGCTCTAGGTTTTTAAGCCCTATATATAGTTCTCTCCCAAGGATCTTGGTGAATCCAGGCTGTTGATCCTCTATGTCTAGGTCTGTGTGGTATATTGGATAGAGATCTTCTAGGTTGTGGAGGGTAATCGTTGGGATCCCTACTCTCCAGAGTGATGGGGCATCTGTATATGGATGTCCATATCCTTCTAGCCTAGTATCGAGTGGAACACCTTCGAGAAGGGCTATGAGGTGGTCTGGCGATGTTGTTGATACCCTTATAGGCTTTCTAAAGGCTGTATCTATAATTATTGCCAGTAGGATTTCCCCAGCATCTATCTCTCTAGCATATACCCTGGATCCATAGCCCCAGTACCAGGCAGGCATGTTGGGGTCTCCAAACTCCTCTGCTGTGAAGCTTACAAGCCTTATATCGTGTAGAGCCCTGCCTGTTCTAGATATTTGGATAGCTATCTCCATGAGGGTTTTCACAGCGATCATATTATCTCTGTAGCTGTTAAACCACCTATCGTGGTGTGCAGCAACCAAGATAGAGCCCTGCCTTCTACCCCCTATCAAGCCCTCCACCGATATGCCTCTAGAGGATCTGATCCTAGCGACTGAGCTGATCTGTATCTTCTTACCAATCATCCTCCTAGCAAGCCTTACACCATCTTCGAGCCTTATATGGACAGCTGGTATCCCCGGGCTAGATCTATGGTTATATCCATAGCTCCACACACCACTCACAACTATCTTTCTAAACCTGCTTGGATAGTAGTCATAGAATATAACTGCTTTAGCACCCCTTTCAAAGGCCATGTTATAGATATTCCATATATTATCTGGAAAGCTTGTTGTAGAAGCGATAAGGATCTTATCGCTACAGCTCTCTATATCCTGGGTTAGAACACCCTCTATATCGCCTCCCATGGTTGGCGGGATAGGGACACATTTGATACCATTAACATAGCATTCACCATGGATCCACGAGATCACATCCACGCTATGGAGTCTCACATCGAATCCAAGCTCCTCAAGCCCAGCCCTTACCTCATTTACATCCCTTAGCTCTACCTCGCTACCAGCTATAGCATCCAACTAGATACATCCCAGCTCTATAATTTAACACAACATTTAAACATCCATAGCAAGTGTTAAGGTCGTTGGAAAGCTATTGCCCTTGGCTGCTGTTTTGGGTTTCGCTGTGATTCATCTTTATTAATAACGTCTCTGAAGACGATAAAGATTTAAAGCTCTATCTATATCTTCTAGCTATAAGGAGCCCACTATGAGCTCGATGAGCAGTTGCAAGGAGGAGGAGCTCCTATGAAGCCTCCCATTCGCCCGAGGGAGATAAGCTCCCTTAGGTGGGTGGGAAGGCAAGACAGGGGGTAATGAGGCGAAGGGCTAAAAGCCTGGTGAAACCAAACCCCCTAGAAACTCAATAGATATAGATATAATAGCTAGGATCTCCGTCTAGATAGAGCCTAGTCATGATGTAATGAAAATCACATCTTAAAGATCAGGGATGGGTTAGCAGCGGTATTTCCCTTCATATTCTTGATAACCCTAGAAACTCTCCGTTATGCTTAAATTCCACCTAATATTTCTAATAAAATTGGAAAAGGAGGGTAAATGGTCAAAGATGGGGGATAGCTCTGGGGAAGAAAATAGAAATACCCAGTCTATACAGAGTCTAGTGCTAGAGGATAAGGATTCGAGGATCATTGGGAAGCATGTGTATGCCAACCTATACGATCCAGATCCAAAGTATATATCTAATGAGGAGCTGCTTAGAAAACTAGTTGTTGAAGCAGCTGAAAGAGCTAACATGCACCTGGTAGAGGTTAAGTCATGGAGCTTCGGTGGGAGGAAAGGCGGTGTATCTGTTATAGCGCTTATAACTGAGAGTCACATATCTATACATACGTGGGTTGAATACTCCTACGCTACTGTTGATGTATATACATGCGGTGATCACTCGGATCCCTGGAGAGCTATGGAGTATATAATAGAGGTTCTCAAGCCCAAGAAATATTCCATTGGATATGCTAATAGAACGCAGGAACTGTAGATCCCTCTCTAAATCTAATAGCTTTTGTTCATAATTATTTTTTAACTTGTTTTTATTATTTTAATCATAATATATGGTCTATGCATAGTGTATCAATTGCTATCCCCGTAGATTCTGATTCTATCATAGAGATCACCTCGGGATCTCTGAAGGGTATATAGCCAACAGCTTTGAAGCCAGCCTCCCTAATGAATCTTATATCCCTCGGCGAGTCGCTTATAACCACAACCTCCTCCCTCGAGATGCCGAGTTGTGCATATATATTTGCTAGATATTCATAGAGATCTCTCTTCGTCGCCCCTGGCCATAGGTCTCCCGTTGAATATACCCTGATAAGCTCGGTGGGGAAGCCATAGCTCTGGAGCTCCTCCATAAACATCTCGGCCTTCACCTCCCTCCCAGTTACTATTGCTGTTACGTATCTCCCAGAGGATGCTAGGAGCAGGCTGTCTGAGCATGGCATGGGTTTTCCATATCTTCTATTCTCTAGATATTTCATCCAAACAGATCTCCAGAAATACCATCTAGCCATCGGATCGCTTGGTCTTGGTAGCTTCTCCCTATAGTATATCTTCATAAACTCCCTAGGATCTGTGTCAATGCTTATATCCCATCCATACTCGCTCCACACGCTGGAGATAGCTATTACCAGCTCTTGCGAGGTGTCTACAAGGGTCATGTCTAGATCTATGAATAGGGCCTTAGAGCTAGATAGGATCTTCCTAACCTCCTCCAGAGCCCCATTACCCCTTATCCAGGTTCACCCTCTATAATATTGAAAGGGGTGTTATAGGAGATTCAGCGAGCTCCTAAGACATCACTGCTCAGAGACCGCCACACACATCATCTCTACAGAGCTCGCCATAGATAATAATGCTGAGAAGCCTAATAGATATTTCTCTCTAGATAATAATATGGTTGTTTCATATTAGGAGGTTGAGCTAGATAGTATCGGTGGGGTTATGAGCAGCGCTGGGGCTGGAAGCACAGCCGATATGATTGTGAACGGGCTCCTAACGATCTATAACTGGCTAGTTAACATAATAACAACTATCCTCCAACAAACAATACTAAAAGATAATCCCGATATAGCTAGGGAATATGGATCTGCTTTAACACTGCTAATATCGCTAACCGCTGTATATCTCCTACTAGTGCTTGTCTCAGCATTCAAAAAGATCCTTGGAGTAATCATAGCCATAGGCTGGATAGTCATCATCATAGCACTAGTATTAAGAACAGTATCGCCTAAGTAAAGCCATAAATAAGAGATATAATGACTTGCTTATCAAATTAATATTATAGCTGAAGGCCTCGCCTTAAGAGTGGGGATAGCGCTAAACATACTAAGTAGGCTGGAATGAGCGCTAAAGCTACGAATAAGTCTTTTTGTTAGAAACACGATGATAAGGTTTAAAACATCCTGAAAAAGATAGCTTTGGTGCATAGGATGCAAATATTTAGATCTCCAAAGTATATCTTTGATTTTCTTGCTAGATGCATCGTTAGGGATGGTGACATTAATTTGCTGAGTGATCGCTGGATTATTGGTCTTGGTATTGGTCACCGGCTTTTCGAGGAGTTCGCCGGAATAGATAATGAGGTTACGGGCACATGTAGGGGTTTAAGAACATTTAATATCTCCATCAACGGGCATAAGGTGACTTTAATAGCTTCTGCTGCTGGAGGCTTATATACTGAGGAGCTATTAGGTGTTGCATATCATAGAGGTGTTAAATACGTAGTTGGTCTTGGTGCTTGTGGAGCTCTTAGAGAAGATCTTGATCTATGTGATGTGATAATACCCATAGCCTCTGTTAGGGGAGAGAATCTCACCGATTATTATGTAGAGAAATCCTATCCCGCTGTAGCGGATTTCGATATGCTGAGTATTCTAAAAAGCGAGCTCGAGGAATCTGGTCTAAAGCCTAGGATAGGTATTGTATATACCACGCCATCAGTACTAACAGAGGATCCTATGAAGATGAAGATCCTCGGTGATATGGGTATATCCTGCATCGAATGCGAAGTATCAGTGCTATACACCATATCCCGATTGATAGGGATTAGATCAGCCGCTCTGCTTATCGTTAGTGATCACGTTGTGAAAGAAAAACAACTAGATGAAGCAACGCAGAAGAACTATAGAGACCTGCAAAAGAGGATCCTCAGTATCGTGGTGAATATGCTATCGAGGTTAAACATCTAGCACCTAGATAGATCCAGAATATCTGTTTAAACCTTAGCAGAGAAGGCCTGGCACGCATAAGCATAGCATGCTACTCCACCGATCCACCGATTTAAGCTAGCTTAATGTTTTATAAAAGGTAATCTATGTGGATATGCCTATGCATAGATTAGAGGTGGAGATTCTTAAGAAGAGATCCTCAATGTTTTTAGAAGAGGCTAAACACGCCCTAGATAGAGGTTTCTATGACTTAACATGCTTCCTAGCCGAACAGTCTCTACAACTCTATCTAAAAGCTGTGTTGCTGGAGCTCGTAGGCGATTACCCTAGAACTCATAGTATTAGGCATCTACTGGGTGAGCTAAATAGGGTTCTTAAATCCCAAGATCTAGAGGGTTTTGTTGCTGCGAATAGATCTAGGCTTCTAGCCCTTGAAGACGCATATATAATGTCTAGATACTATATTAGGGAATATGAGAGGGAAGATGCGGAGGACATGGTAAAGCTTGTGGAGGAGGTGCTCTCTCTACTTAAAAGGATCCTGGGTGATAGGCGGTGAGCATATTCATGGATACCTCGGCTAGACGTGCTAAGCTGTTGAGTGAGTGGAGATTATGGGTTCCCAGAATAGCTAAAGTAGTCAAGGAGGTTATCCCAGATGCCGAGATCTATGTTGTGGGAAGCGTGGTTAGAGGTGATAGTGTTGGTGGAAGCGATGTAGATATACTGGTGGCCTCTGAATATACTCCGGAAAAAAACATGGAAATAGCTAGGCTGAAAGCTGCTATAGAGGATAAACTGAGCCTGCCATATTATCACCCATTTGAGATACATATACTGAAACCAGGGGAGGCTAGATACTTTATAGAGAGGTCGAGAGGATATGTATTGAGAATAGCTTAGAAGAATTCTCAGATCTCCCCATCATAAAACCAGGTTTTTAATGATAGAACTCTAGCATAGGGCACAGCTGAAATCATGTAGATGTGGGTCTCAAGCCTGGTTAATAGCTAATAAGTTATATTTTTTGTCACAGCTATAGCTGATGATCTACAGATGATGAACGAGATCTCCATAATATCTAATACCTACTACTTCACACATATCAATACCCTATACCCTCTCCAACATAGATGTCGTAAGCCTAGAGCTTTCTATGAAAAACTATATATTATTATGTATTTTTAAAGAGAAAATAACATGGTTATTTTGCCTAGCTTAAGAAAGAATCGATGAACCCATAGGAAGGGATAACATTAGGAAACACGCTGAAAAATATAGCAAAGGCATTAGAGATAATGAGAGTTAGGCCTTGCGAGAAGAGCTCCACATGGTTACCTTACCAATACCTAAAAGTTCTTAAGCTTAAGGATTCTCCACTTATCATCCCCATCGATCCTGTTAACATCTATAGCATCGTGCCGCTTTCCAGCCTTGCTCAGCTCTTGGCACCAATATTATCTGAAAAGAATTAAAGAATTATTTTAATAGCTGTTTATAGAGTCTGGCGAGAGCGTGAAATAGTGGAATCGGACGCATTTGTGGTGGCGCCGGGGGCGGGATTTGAACCCGCGCGGGGTTTCCCCCACCGGCTTAGCAGGCCGGCGCCCTACCAGGCTAGGCGACCCCGGCTCTATTATTATATTATTCATGTGGCTTTTTAACTTTCAGATCTGTTCAATACTCTGTCTTGAT
>JAWAXC010000033.1 GCA_038897115.1 Sulfolobales archaeon
CTTCTAGAGATTGTATCTCTGCTATCCTCTTCTCGAAGTAGAAATAGTCTTGCTTAGCCCTAACACCCTTGTACAAGAGCCAAGAACCATCATCAACAACAACGCTTGCCAGCACGTTTATGCCAAGATCAATCGAGGCTACCCTATCACCCTTTGGAGAGGCAATCTGGATAGTTTTTCTCTCACCCCTGACAATATGCTTGGCTTTATTGCCGTTTTTCGTTGTCTCTACACCGACCTCGACTGGTATGTGGGCATACCACTTATTGACAGCCTCGTCATATATTATCTCTAATCTACCCTGCTTCCCATACCATCTCAGCTTTCCCGCGAACTCTATCTCCATGTTGAAGTCCCTTAGGATGATTCTCCTCCTCTCTATATCCACTTCATATCGATCCTGCCTAATCACTATGATCTTCCTCCTCCCGCCCTCCCTATCCTTCCAATACCCAGGCGGGCTGATCTTCTTCATGAAGGGAGGTAGCCTCCCCTCCTTCATAGCCTTTAGCTCTGAGAAGAAGCTAGCCCAGGACTCGTTATTCTTCTGAATAACAGCCTGGGCATTGACACCGAGGATATCCCTATACCTCTCATAGTACCTCCTATAGGTTCCCTTGAAGTCTACTTTTTGTTTGCTGAAGAACTGCTGCCTCCTCTCATAGTTCACCTCATTATATAGCCTGGCACAGACATCAGCTAGCCACAGCAGCTTCCCATGCTGGTAACCATTTGGCAGTAGACAGACAACATTCTCCCTTATATTCGAGGAGGGGGCCTCCGAGATGGTGGGTATTGCGGAGGTAGATCGGCCCCCGCCCCTCATCCTAGTAGATTGACCCACCACCTCGGAAGCCCAGAGCATATATCGAAACAAAAACATAAAAACATAACCCCGCCTTCAAAGGCGAGGTTTGGTAACTATTTTATATCAAAGGATCTCTCAGGCTAATCCCTCTAGGGTCTGAATGTAAGTGTATCTAGAACGCTTGGCGTGTATATCTCGGCGAATCTTATCCTACCATCCTTGCTCCTCCTTATCTCATTTGCTAGGGATGCTATGGCATTTGGCTCTCCATGGTTCAGTATTATCTTCTTAGGCGGTGTTGGGAGGTTCTCGAGGAATCTTAGGAGCTGTCTCCTATCACTATGCCCCGAGAATCCTTCTACGCTTTGAACCTCCATGTTGACCTTAACAGTTGTTATCCTCCCATCCTCCTCTGGCAGCTGTATCTCCCTCTCACCATCCTTGATCCTCCTCCCCAGCGTCCCCTTAACCTGGTAGTTAACGAAGATCAGGGTGTTCCTAGGGTCTCCAGCCATCATCTTGAAATACTCTACAGCGGGGCCCCCTGTTAGCATCCCGCTTGTAGCCATTATTATGCTGCTCTCCTGGGCCTCAACTATATCTGCCCTTGCCCTTCTATCCTCAACCCTCTTGAATGTGTGGTAGCTAAACGGGTTCTCACCGCCCTTGAATAGTGCGAATGTCTCTCTAGATAGTAGCTCTGGATATGCTGTATGTATAGCTGTTACCTCGTCTATCATCCCCTCTATATATACGGGGATCTCCTCTAGCTTCTTCTCCATCATAGCTGTTCTTAGGATTAGCATGATCTCCTGGGCTCTCCCAACGCTTAGAGTTGGTATTAAAACCTTACCCCTCCTCTCTATAGTCTTCCTCACAATCTCTATAAGCCTCTCCTCAGCCTCCTCCCTAGGAGGTAGATCTGTTGCGCCATATGTGCTCTCCATTATTATAGCATCTACCCTCGGTATCTCTGTATCAGCCCTCTCCAGAAGCCTTGTCCTCTGATACTTTATATCGCCTGTATATAGAATGTTATATGCACTACCTCCAAAGCCGCTTATATAGATATGAACCATCGCAGACCCCAATATATGGCCTGCGTTGTATAGGGTTATCTTGACATCCGAGGCTATATCTGTTGTCTCACCATATTTCAGGGGTATTGTGTGGAGAACCATCTTCTGAACCTCCTTCTGCGTGAAGGGGAGTGGGTTCCCCTCCCTCCTAGCTACATCTAGTATGTCTAGCTGTAGCAGGGCCATGAGATCCCTTGTAGCCTCTGTAGCATATACAGGGCCGTCGTATCCGTATTTGAAGAGGAATGGTACTAGCCCGCAGTGATCCACGTGGGCGTGGGTTACAACAACAGCATCTATCTCCTCTGGTGATATTCCGAGCATATCCAGCCTTGGATACATGTTTGGAGGTGTATTCACACCTGGGTTTAGGCCGAAGTCGAGGAGGATCTTGCTGTTAGCTGTTTCAAGGAGAATCGCTGATCTCCCAACCTCCATGAAGCCTCCTAGAGCTGTTATTCTCACAGCCTCGTTTTTGAATAGGGGCTCGACATGGATCTTCTCGCTAGCCCTTCTAAGGAATTTAAGCCTATAGTCGCTCTCATCCATCATATAGCTCAATATACCCTCGAGCAGCGCAGATCTTATAGGCGGTTTTCTAACAACCCTAGGCCTCCAACCTGTTTCAACCAATATCTTTTTGAGGTTCTCCCCCTCAGCACCTATAACAAGCCCTGGCTTTACAGCCTTTATTATGACCTCTCCGAGGATCTCGTCGAACTCTATATCCTTCTCCTCAACCCCGGCCTCTGGCGGGACTAGCTCGAGGATCTTCGCCCTCGCCTCATGAGGCTTCTTCCTAGCCTGTGGATCTACCTTAACCACAACCCTCTTCTTGAGGATCTTGGCTATGTTTTTCACAGCAGATGACTCGGATCTGAGGAAGCTAGGGTTTCTAACATAGATCACTAGGTAGGGTCCTTCGAACTCTACTCTGCGCATCTCAGCCTCTGGGGGTATGTTCTCTACTATCACCTTCCTTATCTCGTCGAGAACCCTATCCCTCACGGAAAACCATCCTCGTTGTATATGGGCTGGCTATTTAACTGGGAAGTAGAGGCTTTTGATCCCCTGCTTTGTTATCACAACCACATCTATACCCTCTCCCGTGTATGCATCTCTCTTTATAGAGGCTGTTATAGCCTCTCTAGCTAGGTTTACAGCTTGCTCAACAGATAGATCTTCTGAGTATCCTGATTCGAGGACACCTATAGCTATTGGGCTCCCACTCCCAGTTGCAACATATTTCTCCTCAGTCACATCTCCGAAGAGCTCTATCTGGTATAGCCTCGGCCTATCATCTATCCCGCCTAGGAGGAGCTGGACTATGAATGGATAGTACTTAGAGCTGTTAAGCACTAGGGCTAGGAGGCTCGCCATAGCCTTTATACTCATGGGCATCCCAGTTGTTATATAATATAGCCTAGATCTATATCTCAGGAAATCAGCTATAGTCTGTGCATCAGCAACAAGCCCGGCTATGGTTAGCGCAGCCCTATTATCTATAGGCTCGATTTTTCTAACATTCTTATGAGCTATATACATACCAGAAGTAGCCCTCTTATCAGCCCCCATAACAACTGCCTCCTTGGTTACAAGACCCACGGTGGTTGTCCCCTTAACAGCTCCTCTCATATAGGCCTCTAGATATCTTCTATACACAGGGCTCCCCAGCATATCATGCTCAAACAAATCCCTTTCCCAATATCTAATTCGCTAAGGAACAAAATAAACCCCATATATACACCTCAAGGGAAATAGAGATGGGAGCACCTATGTCAATGGCTAGGAGGAAAAGCCTTGTAGAATCGATCATAGCTAATATAGAGGATAACAAGAACGACTGGGTCAAAGCACTGTTCTACTCAGATAAAGAGGTATCGAGAATCATGGAGAGGCTAATAAGCGAGTGGACTAAGAACAACATGAGTGGAGAACCCCTGGACTACGCAACAATAGAAGAGCTAGAGATACTAGCAGAGAAGGCAGAGCAATATAGAGACGCCCCGCAAGAGGCCTTCCTAAGAACAATGCTTAGAAAATCAACAAACACAGAGGAGCAAAACGAAGGCAAATAACACTCCTTCATTTAAAAGGGCATATCCACAGCTATAACACCCCGGGATAGATGTATGAAGATCCCAGCTGCTATAAAGCACTTAACCCCTCACAAATATATAATATATATGGCGGGGGTGCCCGAGCGGGTCAAAGGGGGCGGACTTAAGATCCGCTGGCGTAGGCCTGCGTGGGTTCGAATCCCACCCCCCGCACTATCGCATTACAAGTGGCTATAGGCTGGGATAGATAGGGTTGGTTACCATATATTCTCTAGGTTTTATGTGCTATACATCTATATATTGTAAGCTTTGGTGAGTATTCTTTCATCTCGGTGCATGATCTTACCTCAAGTCTAGATGTTCCTCTATGGATTGTTTCAATAGCATTTCCTGGGCTTTCAGCTAGTATATAGATATATGCCTTTCCACCCCTTTTAAGTAGATCGGCTATAACGTCTGTGAAAGGCTCTATATTTGTTGGGTTATCCGCTATGACTACGTCGAATTCCCCTCTTAGGGGTGGGTTTCTAGAGTCTGATATAACTGGATATACAGATCCTCTGAGCCTGTTCATAGCTATGGATCTCTTCATATGCTCCACAGCATATGGGTTTATATCGTTTGCAACAACCTCGGCCCTTCTAATCTTAGCTATGTTGAGTGCAAAGCCTCCATAGCCTGAGAAGAGATCTAGGACTAGGCTTCCATCAGCAATCTCCTGAGCAATCCTCAGCCTCTCACTAGCAAGCCTTGTGTTAACATACATAGAAGCTATATCAACTGAGAAGAGAATACCGTTCTCCCTATATATAGTTGTGGTTCTCCTCTCACCCCCTATATGGATTATACCCTGGATCCTCAGAGAACCCTCAACAGATCTCCTAGCATATACAGCCCTAACACCCCTATGGATCCTCATAATAGCCTCGGCAACCTCCCTCCCATAGGCAATCAAATCATCATCAAGCCTGATCAAAGCTATATCCCCTATAATATCAAAACTCCTAGGGAGGCGAGGCAAAACATCACTAGGAACAACACCGGCTAGAAGATCCCTATAGCTAACACCTCTCAAACCTCTACCAACCAAACGCTCCCCTAACATATCCAATACATAGTAAAGAAGCCGCCTTAAACATAGAGTGTAAAGATATAAATATACATAGAGTAACAGCTAGACCAGAACCTCTAGAAACGGAGGAGAAACAATGATAGAGAATTCTACTATAGCTGTGATATAGAGGATTGTTTCCTGATCTAGACTCAAGCTAGCATATCATATAATGACCATCTACCAGACAATATTTTTATATTAAATTTTATATTAGATTATATTCTGGGGTTTTAAGTGTGTCATATGTCTGTGATTGACTTCTTTCAGGAGGAGGTTTTTCCTGAGCATTTTAGGGGTAAGAGGGTTCTAGAGGTTGGGAGTAGGTATGTTAATGGGAGTGTCAGGCCTATGATCCAGAGGTTTTTAAATCCTAGTGAGTATATAGGGATTGATATTGAGCCGGGTAAATATGTAGATCTAATACTGCCTGCTGAAAAGATCGTTGAGAGGTTTGGTGAGGAGAGTTTCGATACAATTATATCTACAGAGGTTCTTGAACATGTTCATAATTGGAGGATCGTGATCTCACAGATGAAAAGGGCTTTGAAGCCAGGGGGTTTCCTATATATAACAACAAGATCTAAGGGATTCCCCTTCCACTCATACCCCTATGACTTTTGGAGATACGAGCCGAGGGATATGATCTCTATATTCAGGGACTTCAAAATATATAGACTTAAAAGGGATCCCGAGGCCCCTGGAGTCTTTCTAATAGCTCAGAAGCCTTTTAAATGGATCCCAGCTAATCTCGAAGAGATCGAGCTCTACTCAATGATCCTTGGGAGAAGAACTAGAGATATCCCCACGATAGACGATATACCTCTTACCAGAAAGATCATAGTCAATACTAAGAAGAAGATTGAAGAGACTAGATTATTAGAGGCAGCACTACCTCGGGCAGTCTTATGGGCTTTGAACAGGCTCTCATCATAGCTTTAATTTTAAATCATGGCTCTTCGTAGATTATTAGGGCAGTGATGTAATGAAGTGCATAACGCTCCTTACATTTACCCTTAACTCAGCTAGAGATCTAGAGAGACTTCTTAAAAACCATGTAGATATAGTTGATGAGATCCTAGTCATAGACAACTTTTCTCAAGACGATACGATAGAAGTTGCAAAGAAATACGGTGCTAAGGTATTCCAGGTAAAGCCTCGAGGATGCGTTGAGCCTAATAGGATGTTCGGTGTAAAGAGGGCTTCATG
The DNA here is from genome assembly GCA_038897115.1 of Sulfolobales archaeon. Lineage (NCBI taxonomy): Archaea > Thermoproteati > Thermoproteota > Thermoprotei > Sulfolobales > Sulfolobales archaeon. Next base: position 6,268 of record JAWAXC010000033.1, read on the forward strand.
CGACTGGGTTCTGTATCTCGATGTTGATGAGATTCTTTCTCCGAGACTCAGAAGAGATCTTAGATCTATTGTTATCGATGCTAGCAGAAAGGGCTATGCAGCCCTCAGTATTGCAGAGGCTAATCTCGATTCTAGTGGAAGGCTGCTCCTAGGCCCTTTCTGGCCTGACAGGCATATCAGGATATATCAGAGAGATAAGGTTGTGTATAAGGGTATTATACATGAGCATCCCAGAATTATGGGAAGAATAATGGATCTTCCTGCTAATATATATTACATTGTTCATTTAGCGAATCTTAATAGTTATTCTAGGAAAATTAAGATCAAAAAGATCCTTAACTATGCCAGGCTAGAGGCTATAATGAAGAAGAGCCTCGGCTATAGGAATCCGATAGCAAAAACACTATTATACCTCTCACCACTCAGCATACCTCTTATATGGCTCTACATAAATGCTAGAACGATTTTAAAAGGATATCCAATCAACACCCCGGCACTTATCGAGGCATTCTATAACTATGCACTTTATCTAGGTATAGCCCAGTTCTTTATGAATATTTGTGGCAAAAGGAAAAGAGAGATCGCTAAAAAAGTCCAGGAAATAGGGCTTATCCAGCTACTCAGAGTAGAATAGCGGATAGAGAGCCTAGATACTCAAGCTCTTCTGAGTCAGAGCGAAATATAGATCGATAGTCTCAATATATTTTTTAATCAGTTATAATTATGGGGTTGTTGGTTGAGGTTTCACATGCAGCTTGGAAAGCTCACTGCTATATTTAAAAGGAGGGTGCTCAGGGTATCTCCAGAGGGGGCTGAGCCTCAGAAAATTTTTCTCCTATAGTGTTAGAGACCCCAGTTATCTGGGTCTTTCTCTACTAGGTCTTCATGTTGTTGATGCTGTGAGGCTTTCTAGGTTTCTGGGTATAAGCTCTAGACGCGCTCTTGATCTCTATAGAGAGGCCTTGGATCTGGAGCTGCTGAGACATATTAAGGCTAGATATATGCTTGCGGAGAGGCTTTCAAGTGTTGGGGGTGGTTTGGATCTCTATCTAGCACCATATTTATATACAATTGTCAGGGTTTTGAGGTCTAAGGTTGTTGTTGAGACCGGTGTTGGTCCTGGTGTTTCAACATGCTTTATTCTTCTAGCTCTTGAGAGGAACGGTGCTGGAGAGCTCTTCTCGATAGATCTTCCTGAGACTGATCAAGAGATCTATATTTCCATGGGGATGGCCAAAGAGTTCTATAGATACTTGCCAGAGGGTTGGACGCCCAGATGGCTTGTGCTGAATAGGTTGAAAAGGAGGTGGCACCTAGTCCTAGGGGATTCAAAAAGGCTTCTCCCAAAGCTTCTAAGAGATCTCGGATCGATAGACATGTTTCTACATAATAGCCTCCACACATATGAACACATGATCTTCGAATACACCATTGCATGGAAACACCTAACCCCAGAAGGGATCCTAGCCAGCTATGATGTAGATTGGAACAGCGATTTCGAAGACTTCTGCAGAGCTGTCGGTGCTAGGAGAGTTATAATAAAATGGAGACTCAGGCTAGCATCTCTCTAAAACTATGTGATAAGATAAAGTTTGAATCAAAACAACTTAGCCTTTATCTATAAGTCTCTTTATCATGCTCAGCTCCTTCTCCATGATCTCATTCCACGAAGGGAATCTAGGTGGTGACGCCTTCTGACCTATCAACTTGAGAGCCTCCTCGGCAAGGCCTCTAACATCGAACTCCTCGACAAGCGATATCCCTTCAGCACCTTTCTCGAGAAAGTCAATTCTCAGAGCGGGAATATCATAAGCAGCAACAGGGGTCCCAAGAGCTAGAGACTCGAGAACAGAATATGACACAGAGTCCTCGTGACTCGGGTAGAGATGAACTAATGCCCTTGCCTTCAACTTAAATAGCTCCTCCCTAGGAAGGTACCCTGTGAATTCAACCTTATCATGGATCCCAAGCCTTCTAGCCAAAGCTCTAAGCGCTCTTTCAATACTAGTTTCGAGGTGACTAGTCACGATCAGCTTTAGATTGGGCATTTTTCGAGCTATAATTCTAAAAGCATAGAATGCTTCGATCAACCCCTTCTCTGGAGCTACCCTTGCTGAATATAGTACTATGTTGCTCTTGGAAAGAGAACTCCTATTGATCAACTTAATTATTCTTTGATCTTCTTCGCCTAGCGTTGTCCCAGGATCCAATATAGATAGGTTATTCAGGCTAACGTTCATCTCCAATGGTATAGTAATCTATATGCCAACAATAAATGTGCAAAGTTTTCTGTAGTATAGATTAATGATACATCTCTCTGTAGATTCGATATACATGAGAAACCATTTCTAATAATATTATTGTTAAAATTTAACAGACCTATTTCTAAACTGGATAATGTTCTTCTTAATATGGGTAGTCTTTGAGATAGTGTTCTCAGATCTAGTATGCATACTCTTCTAATCCCAGCTTTTTTTTAACTCCTTATATATATGTTTAAGAGAAGCTATATGAATCATTTCTCTACCTATCAGAGGAATTATTGCTTTAACATCTATATCTTTAGAAACCATATGATATAGGCTTCTTCTAAATCTCATGCCGCCTCCTCCTAAGATGTCTGCAGGTATCAAAGCTAGCACAGCACACAAGGATACCCCTGAAATATTCATTTTCTACTTTTTAAATATAATGTTATTAACGTATTTGGAGTTGAGATTGCAACCTCCGGTAGCAATTGTGTGGGTTAATTATAATAGTATGAGTTTTATCGATCTTGCTAAAAGATCTTTAAGAGCTATTGCTTCTCTTGACTATAGGGATTTTTCCTTGGTGTTTGTTGATAATGGTTCTAATGATGGTTCCTATGAGGTTCTCAGGGGTTATGTTAAGGAGTTGAGGATCGATGTTAAGATCGTTAGGCTTGAACATAACATAGGATTTCCAGGGGCTAATAATATTGGGTATCTAGCCATGCCGAGCGATGCCCAATACTATGTTGCTATAAACAACGATGCTGTGCCGGAGAGGGATAGTCTTAAAAGGATCGTGGATTATATGGAGGGTAGGAGGGATGTTGCATCTGCTCAGGGTATTCTGTTAGATCTAGGTAGCGGGCTTATAGATACTATTGGTTGCTATATAAACGAGTTAATGATCTCGATACACCCATTTAGCGGAGAGCCCCTTGAGAAGGCTGTGAGGGCTCTCCCTACAGTGGTTACATATGTTAATGGAGCATATATGGTGGTTAAGAGAGAAGCTATCGAGAGATGCATAGGAGAGACCCCCTTTCCATGGCATGGCTTTCTATATATAGATGATAACATCCTCGGCCTAAGGCTATGGCAATGCAGCTATAGATCAATATCCATACCAGTACTTGCAGGATATCATAGGAGAGGCTCGACCTCGGGAAGAGGAGCAACAGCTACATACTATGCAATAAGATCATGGGTAGCCTCTGGTATTATAAGCAATTCGAGGTATAGAAATATAATCCCTATAATAGCATTATCAACAGCTATTAGGAGAAGCATCAGAAAAAGATCAGCTATAATAAGTAGAGCAGTCATAGACGGGATAAAGCTAGGGGAGAAACTAATTAGGGAAATAGGCGTAATAAACATATACAAGGCACCTATATTATATATAAGCCTATCAGAAGTACTAGGATCAATGACTTCTCTCAAGATAGTTGAAAGATACCGATCTCCTCCCAACCTCTAAGGAAGGGATCTGCTTAGAGCAGCTATATTTAGATCTATATCATTGATCTCTACCCAGCTTAGATCCTAGCCGATCTCAGGCTCGTCACCGCTATTCCGCATATCACACAGCATGGGAATACAGGCTTTGCAGGATTTGCTTTTATGAATTATAGATCATATTACCTCCTGAAATGCTCTAGCTTTCCGTTGTGAAAGCCCTGGGATTTATATGACCAGACAAGATCCTCTTCACCAAGTATCTCTCTAGTTGAATTAGAGGTTCTATGTGCTAGAGGCGCTTAACAAGAATGAAGAATTAACTCATTTAGAAACGAGCCACATATAAAAGATAACAGGTATAATATACTCTCACTCTAGAGAGGCAGGGCTTTCGAGTGTATCTGCAATTTAGCTTTGTAGCGAACCTATATAGAGGGGGCTTTGGATTTCCAAGTATCTTTTTAAAGAGCCCCAGAATCTTTCTACGTCTCCTAAGCATCTCTTGAATAGAGTAACCATCTAAAATCCCTCTTGTAAAAAACTCTTGAGGAGTACCATGCATGGTAGCCTATAACCCTTCCACCATGATGGTATTCAGATACACCATTGTTTGTTTATGATCTATATAGATGATTTTTCCTAAAGCCCTATAGCTTAAGCCATAATATGGTTCTCATATTATATCTGTGAATTTAATGGCAGGCCATAAGCGCTTATAGCCCCGCCCGTGTTGACTAAGGATCTCGGATCTATGATCATGAGAGATGGGTGAACTAGTAAGGAGATAAAATTTCTGGTATCTCTTATTCCAACTAGAACTGCTTTTTCAGGAACTAGCTGTCTAAGATCTTCTAGTGGATCTACAAGGATGGCATCTTGATCTAGAATAATTATTTCTCTTCACACCTATGTTATAGTCTACCTGGATAAGATGATTCAGGGTTGGCATATGATCTTTCAATCTTTGTATATATGTTGTGTTCCTCGACAGAACAACCTTCTTGCTAAATATGTTTAGGATCTTTATCAATGTTTTTAAACTTCCTATGGGAGCCATTATCTAAGATGACGATTTTTAGATCCTTTAGAAATCTCTCTAAAGATAGGAGCAGCAAGAGAAATCCGGCACATTAAAATAAACAACCCCACAACCTCTTCAGTTCGTGTACCAGAATATAGATGCTCACAGTTTAAAAGACATTTTACATGGATTCCGTATACAACATATTTAAGTTTGAATTTAGCCCAAGAATAATTACTCTTTAATCCTGTTAAGTATATGAGACAAAAGATAATGAAATATCATAGAGATTATCTCAGATATTTTTAAGTATTATGGTAAATTGCTTTGCGAGATTTGACCAGCTATATCTATAGGATCTCTGATGAATCGCCTTTCGATCGAATTCCCCTATAATTTCCAGAAATCTCGCTAAGTTCTCCGCAATATCAAGGGGGTTGTCGGAGCCTATATAGTAGCCGCACTTGTTGATCTTTAGCAGCGACTTAGTATAAGATATTATGGGGCCGAAGGCGAATATAGGTAGTCCGGCGGCCATATACTCATAGAGAGTTGTCCTAGCACTTGCAATGATCCATAGACTGTTAATAGATGGTCTACCTATTATTCCATAGTCGGATGTTATGAGGGTTCTTACTAGATCTCTTCTCTCTAAATAACCTTCAAAACTTACTAGATCATTTACCCCTAGCTTGTTTACAAGCTCCCTATATTTATTAGCTAACGCACCTGTCCCCACGATTTTTAGCTTTGTATGGAACCCTCTTCTCTTGAGGATCGCTAGGGCCTCTATAAATCTATCTAACATATGGTATCTCCAATTAAGATCCCCAACAAAAACCCCTATAGGGGGGTTCCTCCGTTCAAATCCATGTATGTTTTCGATGGCCTCTCTATATAGCTCGGTATCAGCCCCATTATATATAACCTCTATATCTTTTCTCCCGATCCTCAGCTCAAGGATCTTTCTAAATGGTTCTGTAACAGTTACTATCTTCTCGGCTTTGCTAATTATATCATATATAAATCTGTAGAGAGGATCTATTGCTTTTGATAAAATCCCATCATTAATTTCTGAATAATAGTCAGATAGATCTTGTATATCAACAACTAGGGAAGCACCTAGATCCTTTGATAGAAGCCCACCAAGTACTATAGCTTCATGGGAGGGCCAAGTAGCAACTATTATCTCAGGCTTATCCCTTGGAAACATGTTTTTAATGATCCTCCTCATAAAAAAGACCTTATAGATAATATCCCCTGCCCTAAAAAGACGTCTACGGGATCTAAGGGGGATCCTTATCACCTTCTCGCCGAAGAAACCTCCAACAGAAGGATCAGCTCTGGATACTGTCTCTAGGACAGTGACATCATAGCCAGATCTCATAAGCTCCCTCACAAAGTAAAATGCCCTAATCCCATTAGCCGTCTCAGGAGGAGGATATAAACCTGTTATATAGAGTATCTTCAATATTAACACCTATCCCAAATAGCATCTCCCCAAGGCTTTTTAACACATTATAGTTGGGTATAGAGAGCGACTCTACCATCCATAGCAGATCTACCTAGCTATATCACACCACGAGATCCTAAATGCATTATATGGGGTAGCCAAAGTTTGTTTCAGCATATCTAAACTTGGGGCATTTGCTGTCTTTCTCGCTTACTATGGCTTCTTGTAGGGGCCATTTAATAGCTAGATCTTCGTCTCGATAGTATATACATCTCTCGTGGGATGGCGAGTATTCCTTAGTAACCATATATACTACTATGGAATCTTCGATGGCTTGGAAGCCATGGGCAAATCCTGGGGGTATCCAGATTGCTTTCCCAGGGTATATCTCCTCTGCAACGTGTTTCCCATAGTATGGGGATCCTTTTCTTATGTCAACTGCTACATCATATATCCTGCCCTGGATTACATAGACTAGCTTCCCCTGCTCCGCTGGCTTTAGTTGGTAGTGTAGACCCCTTATAACGCTTCTTCTGGAAAAGCTCATATTAGCTTGGATATAGTCATAGGGGATCCCGTTTGAGAGGAAATCGCTTCTCTTATAGATCTCTGCGAAGAATCCTCTATGGTCTGGGAAGCTGATATATTCTATAACCACTATATCTGGGATCTCCAGGGTTTTGAATTTGAACGGCATTATCGATACCCAAGCTCCTTTTTAAGGATCTCTAGGGCCCCTTTTATATCATTCAGATCTATTCCGAGGATCCTGATCGCCTTCTCATTCCTAAGACTACTATCTATAGGCCTTGGAGCCTTGAAGGATAGGCTCTTAATGCTTATAGGCTCGACAAGCTCTCTCCTGAATCCAAAGACATCGCAGATGGCTAGGGCAAACTCATACCTAGTCATCCTAGGCCCTGCTACATGTATAATACCGCTAACATCTCTTCCTAATAGTCTTTCAATAGCAATCCCTATGAGGGTATTCAACGTGGGAGAGATCCACTGATCATTAGCAGCACTAACCTTCTCACCCCTTCCAAGCTTCTCGATAACCACCCTCCCGAAGTTAGGTCTCCCAGGCCCGGCTCCATATACACTTGAGATCCTCACGATAGTGCCTCCAAAGCTCCTCACAATCTCCTCTGCTAGAAGCTTTGTCAAACCATAGTAGTTGATGGGCCTCGGAAGATCTTCTTCTGAGTAGAGCCCCCTAGATCCGTCGAAGACATAATCGGTGGAAATATAAAATATGTTAGAACCGATCCTATAAGACTCTCTAACAACCCTCCTCGCAGATTCAACGTTGACCCTATAGCATTCATCCTTGTTCTCCTCACAATAATCAACATTACCTATAGAGGCTACATGTATAACAACATCAGGTCTAAGATCCCTTATAACCCCCTCCGGATCAACACTAAGATCCCTCTGGATTGTTATCACACCCTCTATCTGCACAGGATTGCTTCTATAGATCCCGATAACCTCATACCTCTTCGATAGCTCTAGAGCTATTTTATAGCCTGGAGACGAGCTAACCCCTGTAACTAGGATCCTCATGGCTCTAGAGCCCCGGGGTTCTTCTCTAAAAGCCTCTTATACCACTCAACAGTAATCCACCTAGGATCCTGTCTTAAATTGCCCAGAACTAGCTCGTGGTATATCTGTTTAACCCCATCCTCAACACTGTAGAGAGCCTCGAAGCCGAGGAGCTCTCTAGCCCTTCTAAAGCTCACCCTATAGGATCTCCTATCGGGGTCTCCGTAGAACTCTATCTCACCCCCAACAATTCTTTTAACTATATATGCCACATCTATAACCCTGTAGTTCTGATCATCCGAACCAATGTTAATCACCACCCCGTTTACCTTATCCCCATCAGCCTCGAGGGCTAGGTGAATTGCTCTAGACGCATCCATAACGTGTATGAGAGGCCTAACCTGGGTTCCATCCCTCATAACCCTTATAACCCCCTTCTCATATGCCCATAACGTCATTCCATTCACAAGTAAATCAAATCTCATCCTCTTAGAAGGGCCATAGACGGTTGCAAGTCTCAGGGCAAGTGCTTCGAAGCTCTTCGATGCTAGGGGTAGGATCTCTCTCTCAGCTAATAGATTTGCTCTGGCATATGTTGTCAGGGGATTCGGCTCGGAATCTTCGTCAACCACGCCATCCTGCTTGCCATATATGCTACAGCTAGATATCAGGATATACCTTTTAACCCCTTTTTTAACAGCTATATTTGCTATCCTAACCCTCCCCCTATAGTTAATCGAGAAGGTCCACTCAGGGTTAAGCTCTCCCGAGGGATCATTAGACAGGGCTGCCATATCAACAACAGCGTCTACCCCGCTAAGCACCTCAGGATCTACTGTTCTTATATCTGCTTTAATTAATTCGAAACCCTTCTCACCTATAACATGGGACAGTAGATCCTCACCGAAGTATAGCCTATCAACACATCTAACCTCATAGCCCTTTCTAAGTAGATATGGCGTTAACGTTGTCCCTATATAGCCTCCGCACCCGGTTACCAGGATCTTCATACCTCCACCTCTGAGTAGTCACCCACGTTCAGCCTTATCCCTCTCCTCGAGTTTCTAACTATCCTTGCATTCCTACCAACAAGGCTTTCCTCAAGACCCTGTATCCCTATTATAGATGCGTTTTCAAGAACCACAGAATATTCCAGCGAGCTATTCTTTATAACCACATTATCTCCGATACTTGTATATGGTCCTACAAAGGATTCTTCGATCAGGGCATTTTTACCTATCACAGCAGGTCCTCTCACAACACTCCTAACCACCTTGGCTCCCTCGTCTATAAATACCCTGCCCTCGATCTTAGAATCTATTACCTCCCCCCTTATATCCCTAGTAACCCTTTCATCCAGTATTATTGCATTAGCTGTTAGAACATCATCCTTCTTACCTATATCCAGCCACCACCCCTCTACAATTGAATAGCCCACGCTATACCCCCTATCGATTAGGATTTGAATTGCATCTGTTATCTCCAGCTCGCCCCTCCAGCTTGGCTTGAGATCCCTTATAGCATCGAATATAGCTGGAGGTCTGAAGAAATATACACCTACCAGCGCGTACCTGCTAGGAGGATCCCTGGGCTTCTCTACAAGCCTAACTATCCTCCCCCTCTCATCTAGCTGTGCAACACCAAACCTCCTGGGATCCTCAACCTCTTTAAGAAGTACATATGCATCGTAGGAGCCCTCAAGAAATCTCTCTAGATATCTCTTTATCCCACCTTGGAGGAGATTATCGCCAAGATAGACAACGAAGGGATCATCACCAACGAAATCCCTAGTCAGCCCCACAGCATGGGCTATCCCCAGAGGCTTGCCCTGGTTGATATAGGTTATCCTACATCCATATCTAGAGCCATCTCCATACCTCTCAACAACCCTCTCCGGATATAGATCCCCAAGTATAATAGCTATTTCTTTAACCTCACATGATACGAGATCTTCAAGCACATATTGAGAAACAGGCTTATTCGCTATAGGGATCAACTGCTTAGGACCGCTGAAAGTGAGGGGTCTAAGCCTAGTCCCAAGCCCTCCATGGAGGATAACACCCTTAACTCTATTAGCTATCCCTAGTCACCTTGAAAAATCTATTCAGAGGATATTTAAATTAATATTGGTATTCTCTATACCCGCGAATCTTATTTGAATAATAATATTTTATAGTGTTACACTATGACATCTATAAGCCTTGCCTCTCTAGAACGTGTTTGAAGATAGCTTCGCGATATATCCTTCGAGGTATTCATAATCATCATAGCTGCTTCTACTTCAGCTGATATAGGATGGCGCCAGATCCTAGTTATGTTAATTATTGGTAGGGCTCCTCGCGGCTGGTTAGATCTGATGGGTTGTCCTCTTTATTCTCGGGTTTGCTAGCGGTTCTAGAGATCTTACGAACATATATATTGAGAGGGATATTGCCCCAATAAATATTCCTGGGATTGCTACCCACCACCAAGCTATTCTCCACGCCCCTGTTAGCCTAGCTTGGTTTAATATGTTTCCTAATGTATATGTATCTTGGGATCCAACCCCTAGGAATCCTAGTGTTGCTTCCGCTAGTATTGCATAGGCTACGACGCTTGCGAAGTCAAGCAGTACTAGGGGGAGAACAGCTGGTAATATATATCTAAATATTATCCTTAGATGCCCTGCTCCGAGGGCCCTCACAGCCTCTACCATCTGTGTTGACGCTACAGCCATCGTTTGGGATCTGATTATCCTAGCTGTTGTTCTCCAGATTAGGGCTGATATAGCTATTATAACAGTTAGGGTGCTCGGCCTCATAATCATTGCTAGGAGTATTGCAAATGGTTCTAGGGGTATTGTGTATACGAAGTTAATTATTGTATTAAATATTGAATCGATCTTACCTCTGAAATATCCAGAGAGAAGCCCAACTATAGAGCCTAGAAGAACCACTAGACATGCGACTGCGACACCTATGAAGAGTGACATCCTAATCCCAACCATTATCTGTGCCATTAGATCTTGGCCATAGTAGTTAGTCCCAAAGGGATGCCTAGGAGATGGAGGCTCTAAACTCGCTACAAAGCTTCCATAGGCGAGTAGATAGATATCCCCATCAACTATGGAGGCCCTCCTAACCCCCTCAACACCTCTAGCCTCGAAAACCCCCGTTATTTTTGAGCCTGATTCAATAGTCACAATAGATCCTCTTGAGCCTATTGCATAGACCCTATCCCCACTTACAACGATATCAACGAGATCATCTATTGTGCCGCTGTTAAGAGTATAGATAGATCCCCCGCTATATATGGCGAGAGAACCGTATCTCCCAGAGGCTATGAAGCCTTCTCCAAAGCATCTCACAGCAAGTAGATCATCGAAGACTGGTCTATAAATGGTGGAAGCCATGGTAGATAGATTCATAACATAGATTCTGCCCCCCTGGCCGGCAAGAACAAGAAGATCTCCACATATATCCCCCGCATGGGGTCTCCAGCCAAGGTTGGCGAGGTATTCAATAGAGGTGTTATTCATAGCTCTATCCATATAGACTCTATAGATCTTGCCGGAGACATCCCATAGAAAGACCTTATCCCTACTGGGGAGAATACCAATGGGGTTGAACCCTATATTAGCTATATATATAAAGCCCTCTAAACCCGAGGCAGATATTCTGGAAAGATATATCTTGCCATCACCAGCAACCACTAGGATATCATTGGTAATGCCCATACTTGTTACATTAGCGGGAGATCTAACTCTTATCTGGGAAGAGACTCCAGAGGTGGGTGCTAAATTAATGATGATTATCTCCCCCAGCCCTTTTTCATCTCCCCCATAGGCTATGAATCCCCCTCTATAGCTGGTGGATAGATCTATTGATACCCCTCTCAGTCTTAGGATCTCCTCATAGCCCCTATTGCTATAGCTATATATTGCGGCTGAATATATATAGAAAACACCGCTAGGATCGACCCTATATATCGCTGGACCAGCGATTCCAAAGAGAGCTATTGCTATGAGAACCGCTAGCGGGATCAGCGATGATCTCTCGAAGAGCACAGCCTTTATCGAGGATAATAGGTTTGCCATTCTATAGCTGTCACCTCCTAGTCCTAGGATCCAAGATGCTGTAAAGGATATCAGCTATAGTGTTGCTCACAATAATAGCTAGCGACATAATGGCAAAAACACCCTGTGCAAGTGGATAGTCCAGGTTGTTGAATGCTATAACGAGCTCCCTACCAATCCCCGGCCACGAGAACACCGTTTCGAATGCGACAGAGCCTGCGAAGGAGAGCCCCACAGCTATCCCGAGCTGTGTTATTAGGGGGAGTATACTATATCTAGATGCATCTCTAACTATCTTGCTCTGGGGATGTCCTATGGCTCTCAGAGTTGTTATAAAGTCCTCGCTGAGTGTCGATATCATGGAGGCCCTCATCAGGAGGGTTGGGCTTGACATGGTATATATTGTTAGCACTGTATATGGGAGTATCCAGTGGTGTAGAAAATCAAGGCTTAAGATCTTCTCTATGAAGTTTGTAGCCTCATAGGGAGGTGTTCTCATACCACCAGGTGGGAAGATTCTGAGCTCAACCGATAGGAGGATCAGCGCTATAAGCCCGATCCAGAATAGGGGGAGAGACTGGGTTAGGGTCATGATCGATACTCCGAGCCTCTCAAACATGCTACCCCTCCTCCAAGCCATATAGGATCCCAAGATCCATGCTAGGGTATATGCTGTTGCTATCGATGGGAATACAAGGATAGCTGTGTTTAGAAGCCTATCGGTCACTATATCCCTAACTGGGGCTTTATATAAGAATGAGATGCCCATATCCCCTTTCAGGAAGTTAGTTATATATAGAATATATTGCTCATATAGAGGTCTGTCAAGGCCGAAGGATCTCCTTATGATCTCCCTCTCCTCAGGCCCCAGACCCTCTCTCAGATATATTATGGTTGGGTCTGGGAAGGCTAATCTGAAGAGGAGGAATTGAAATGTGAGGATCGATATATATAGTAAAAAAAGGATAATCACTAGATATATGATCCTCGATAGCATCCCCCTCTAATCCCTCTTAATGGTATAGTTAGCGGGATAATGTATCCTCCCACTCGCATCCCATGTGAAGCCTGCCTTTGCAAGCAGCTCCCTAGCCTTGGAGAGGTTATAGCTATATGTAAGCACATCTGGGTTATGCCAGAAGCTGTTGACAGGAGCTATTATATATCCCTTCTCACCATATCCCTTTAAGATAACATTTATGATATAGTCATACGGCACTGCATAGAGTAGTGCCTGCCTAACCAGCTTCAGATCAAATGGAGATCTCCTCACGTTGAACATGAGATCAGCATCAAGTGCAAAGCCCCTACCCTTTATAATCGAGATATAGTCGTACTTGCTAAGCACATCAACATGCCCCGGTAGAAGGCTGACAGCCGTTGCATCAGCCTGTCCCAGGATTAGTGCGTTCACAACCCCCTCGAGATCCCCATAGATCTTTATAGTTATCCTTGAAACCTTTATCGGGGGAACCTTGAAGCCAGGTATATCTATGCCTCTATATGCGAAGTGCCCTGGAAATACCTCCATAGATATATACTCCTTCCTAACCCACACTGGGTTTCTGAAGGGGCCTGAACCTACTTTTAGAACCTGGGCCAACTGATCTTCGGTGAGGGATCCTGGATCAGTTATGTTTTCCCACACATGCTTAGGTAGGATCGGGATCATATAGAGCGAATTGGTTATGAACGAGGCATCTGGGCTCTTTAGATAGAACCTCACAGCGGTTTGGTTGATCACCTCAACCTTATCTATGTTTCTAAAGTATGGCCTGAAATATGCAAAGTTATTCTTAATATAATAGTCATAGCTGAACTTCACATCATCAGCCGTTATCGGCTTTCCATCATGGAAGACAGCGTTACCCCTGATCTTAACCTCAACAGTTGTTGGAGACGTTATAGCTATGCTCTCCGCTAGCCATGGTATTGGCCTTCCATCGGGTCCGAGTCTGACAAGCGAGTCGTAGATGAATTTAAGCACATACCATGAGAATATCAGAGAGGCTTTCAACGGGTTAAGGCTATCTGGCTCTGTGTTGCTTGCGTATATAAGCTCCTGCATAGATCCTGTGGCTGGTGTTATGAAGTAGGGCTGCCACTCGTGGAAGAGGGGATTGCCAGGCATGATCAGGGGGTTAGACCATTTTTTAGAATTATACGCTGCTAAAACGAAGCTGTGGTATAGATTGTATCTAGGAGCCTCCTCATGGAAGATCTGCTGTAGCCTATAAACAATCTCCCTCCTCTTCTCGGGATCAAGGGTTGTTTTCTGAAGATCATATAGGCGATCATACTCAGGGTTTGAATACCCAGTGGGGTTATTAGCTCCCTCACCTTTCTTACCTATCTCGCTAGTCGTTATCAGCCCTAGGAATAGATTGGGATCGAGCCTATCGATTCTAGCGCCCCAGCCGAAGACGCATACATCGAAGTCCCATTCATAGTAGCATTTCTTGTCAACCTGCGAGGCCTCTAAACCTATAACCTCTACCTCAAACCCTAGCTTCCTCCACTCGGCAGCTATAGCCTGGACAGCGGCCCACCTCTGTGGATTCTCAGCCTCTGTAGTGGTTATTATTGTGATCTTCTGCACAGGCGGCCCCATGGGCTGTAAAGGAGTAGTAGCCTGGGTCGGTGATGGCGAAGCCTGCGGGATAGTTAGAGGTGTTGGGGGCTGTGTAGCTATCGTCTGCTGAGGAGCTCTTCTAGGGCTAAGCATCTGAATCGATATTATCCCCGCTATTGCTGCAATAACCACTATTAGAGCAATCACTATAGCCCAGATCCTCGTAATACTCCTCACCCTATCACCGCTAAAGTGAAGGAACAGGAGATATATAAGGAGTTTCCATAAGCTTTAAAACAGATCCTTGAACTTAATATGTATAATGTTTTCACAGCTGGTAATCTCCTTTGGAATTAAGAGAAGCCTAGAATTATGCTGAGTAGAAAATATAATCTATGATGGCTAAGGGGTAGGGGGGTAGAGGGTGTATGGCGATAATTGCTTCATAGATCGGTTGATCTTCTGCTGCGGATTCTCCTATAAAGCCCCACGGTTTTTAGAGCCCCACCATAGAGGGCTGGGGTGATGTTTAGTGGCTGTGGAGGGCTTTATCGCTGTATGGATTGTCTTCTCTATTTCGATAGCTCTTATAGTGTCTAGAAGGGTTGAGGAGTCTCTAGCCGGGCTACTAGGTGTTGCTGTACTTCTCTTAGCAGGCTATGTCGGTCTTGGCGAGGCTTTCGGCTCTCTTGTTGATTGGAATATCATTGCTATATTGCTTGGTATGTGGATTATATCGTACCATCTAACGAGATCTGGTTTTCCAGAGCTTGTGGTCTCTTATTTCTCGAGGTTTATGAGGAGCTCTCGGGATATTGCTCTTATCCTATCCTTCATAGCTGGTTTGATAAGCACTGTGGTTGATAATGTGCTTGTGGTTATGCTGATAACGCCTATAGCTATCTCGATAGCCAGGGCATACGGTGTAAACCCGCTTCCAATAGCCCTTCTAGCAGCTCTAACAGCAAATGCAACGGGCACAGCACTGCTCCTAGGTGATCTGCCTCCACAGCTTCTCCACAGCGTGTTCGGTGCTGAGTTCACTGATTTCATATATATGCATGGGAGGCCCTCAAGCTTCCCTATACTAATGATATCTATCCTCGTCACCCTCTATATATCCTCAAGGATCCTTGTGCCGGCCATACCAATAAGAGTATCTAGGCCAGCCGGGCAGAGGCTGGATAATGGCATAGCATCTAGAGGGTATCTCTATCTCTCTATAGCCATGTTCTCAGTCGCGATAGCTCTTATGAGCCTTAGGAGGGAGATAAGCATCTATCTAGGAAGGGAGATGCCTCTAGGCGTCTTCCCCCTAGCAACAGCGGTAATA
>JAWAXC010000034.1 GCA_038897115.1 Sulfolobales archaeon
GCATCAGCTGTAAGGGCTTCTCTTGAGAAGGCTGAGGAGCTGGGGCTGAGATCCATAGCCCTCCCAGCTATATCAACAGGTGTCTATGGATATCCATATAGAAGGGCTGCAGAGATTATGGCGAGTGTTCTTAAGAACCACAGCTATAGATCCCTATCCAAGGTGATTGTATGCCTCTACGGGGAAGAGGCCTACAGGGTCTTCGAGGAGGTATTCGACTCTATTCTAGGCTATAAAAGCTCCTAAACATAGATGATCTAGGAGTATATATGGATAATGATAAGAACTAATAACATTGGCAGGCTTATAAGGATATCCAGCCCAGTACCCCTAGTAGGGCATATAGCATTCGGTATAATCGATAGGGGCACGAATCTACTGCAGGTTAGACCCTATAGCGCTTGTCATCTCTCATGCATATTCTGCTCAGTAGATGCCGGGCCAAATACGAGGACAAGGGTTTCTGAGTATATAGTTGATGTCGATTATCTATTAGAATGGGTTGGATATGTAGCATCTCATAAGATATCACGCAAGATCCATATATTGATAGATGGGGTTGGAGAGCCCCTTCTACACCCCAACATAGTAGATCTCGTTGCTGGTCTTAGGAGCATGGATAGGGTTGGGGAGATAGCTGCCGAGACACACGGAGCGATCCTCAGCGAGAACCTTATAAGAAGGCTCGGCGATGCAGGGCTCACAAGGCTTAATATCTCGATAGATAGTCTAGACCCTGACAAGGCCTCCACACTAGCTGGGGCGAATTGGTATAGCGTTGAAAGGGTAGCCGAGATGGCTCTCTATACAAACTCCCTCGGGATAGATGTTATGATAACCCCCGTATGGCTCCCAGGTGTTAATGATAGGGATATCGAGGAGATCGTGTTATGGGCTAAGAAGAATATTAGGAATAGATACTCACCCCTCCTAGGGATCCAGAAGTATGTTGCCCATAAAAGGGGTAGAAAACCCCCAGGGGTTAGAGAGCCTGGCTGGGATGAGTTCTACACATTCCTAGAGGATCTTGAGAGGAGGACCGGGGTTAGGCTAAGGATCTCTCTGGAGGACTTCGGTATAAGGCCTGATAAGAGCCTTCCAAAGCCTATGGAGGTTGGGGATAAAGTCATAGCTAAGATCCACTCGATCGGATGGCTTAGAGGCGAGTATCTAGGCTATTCAAAGGGAAGGGCTATAACTATAATACATAGCGGTGACCTAGAGGAGGGAGATGAGATCCTAGTAAGAATTATACATGACAAGGATAACATCTACCTAGCAAAGCCAACAACATAGGTGCCTAGAATGGCTAGGTGTACAACTAGAAGCGTTTCAAGAATACACATAACCCTCATAGACCTCCTCGGAGACCTAGGCAGGGTAGATGGTGGAGCCGGGATAACCCTTGAAAAGCCATACCACATAGTCTCTGCAGAAGCCATCGAAGGCCTCCCACGGATAGAGGTTAGCGGTGATAGAGAGGGTATTGCTGAGAGATGCGCCAGGGAGGTTCTAAAAACACTCTGCAGATCCTGTGGAGCCAGGGTTAAGGTGAAGGAGAGCTATGACCTCCATATAGGGCTTGGAGGTGTTACACAGCTATGCCTAGCCACAGCAAGATCTATATCCCTCTCCCTAGGACACGATATAGATCCTATAGAGTTAGCTAGGATAACAGGTAGAGGGGGTACATCTGGGATAGGGGTTCACGCATTCAGATCAGGTGGCTTCATAGTGGATGGCGGGCATAGATATCCATCTGAGAAGAGCTATATAGCCCCCTCAGACTATGTAAAAGCCCCTCCCCCACCGCTAATCTCGAGACTCGAGATCCCAGGTGACTGGGGTTTTATACTCGTTATACCTAAAACCCCTAGGAGGATCTATGGGGATCTTGAGAGAAAGATCTTTATGGAGGCCTCCTCCACATCGCGTGAGGAGATCTGGAGGGTCTCCCACATAGTTCTAATGGGTGTTATACCCTCAATCGCTGTTGGAGATATAGAGCTACTCAGAAGATCTATATCTATGATCCAGGATCTTGGGTTCAAGAGGATCGAGTGGAAATATCAAAGCAAGGAGGTCTGGGATGTGAGGAGAAAGCTAGAGGAACTAGGGATCGGATTCGGCCTAAGCAGCATGGGATCAACAATATATATCCCCTGCAAGGGAGAGGAATGCATAGATATAGAGGAGAATGTTAAAAGGGTTGCGAGTGGTGATATAACAACCATAGCCTCCAAGGGAAGGAATAGAGGTGCGGAGAGCTTCTGCGAGTAGAGGTAACCACCGTCTCTTAAGATATATAAGCCTTTATGGGAAGGATCACATGGTGTATCTACCTATGTCAACACCACAGCCAAGCCAGAGTATTCAAGGCCAGCCCATACAACCTTCAAAGCTTCCTCAGGCTAAGGTATATGGTGGGGTTGGCTCGATCCTTGTTTTGCTAGCTATAGTTCCATATGTTGGCTTTATACTAGCACTCATAGGCCTTGTGTTTATATTAATAGCGCTTAAATATATATCGGATGAGGTTGGAGAGCCTAAGATCTTTAGATATGCTCTATACTCATTTATAGCAGGCGTTGTAGGGGCTGTGATACTAGCATTTATAGTGCTATCTGCGATTATAGGATTCTTCGCAATAAGGCCGTCGAGTCCGATCACGATTATAGGCCCTACCACGCCTCCGCTGCCTCCGCAACATGGAATGCAGCAGGGCTGGATCTTCCAGAATGGCTTTATAGGCTTTATTATAGCTATACTAGGGGCCCTCATAGCTATCTGGGTATCCCAAATAATATCGGCGATCTTTCTGAAGACAAGCTATGACGCTATTGCCAAGCATCTGGGTGTCGGGCTGTTCTCAACAGTAGCTATTCTATACGTAGTGGGGGCTGTTCTAACGATAATTCTAATCGGGCTTTTAATAACCTTTGTGGCTCTGATAATCCAGATTGTGGCGTTCTTCTCCATACCAGAGACCAGGCCCCAGAAGCCACAGAGCCAGATCCCCGGTGCTTCTCAATAGCGTTCCATTTGTCCAGCTGGAGATACCGTATATTTTAGGGATTTTTCATGTTTCATCGATAACCTTTTTCACAAGCTCCTCGGCCTCAGAAATGTTATACTCTCTCAGCAGGCTTATCCTGCTCGCCTCTATAGATCCCTCTGCATGTATCATGAGGGCTAGGGAGTATCCTGTGAAGCTACTGCTTCCAGCCAGCTCCTTAGCTATCCTCAGAATCTTTATCCTCTCTCTACCATCTACCGCTCCAGCTAGGTATTTAGCTATCTTTTCGCCCAGCTCACCCCTTAGATCCTCTTCAGAGGGCATTGTAGCTATTATCCCACCCGCTATATCTACTAGACCCTCTAGAACCTTTACGAAGTTCGCGTTAGAATATAGCTTAGCTATATTTGTATATAGCGGGTTTGGAACCGCTATCCCCTCCTCTATAGATGCTGTGACCGCTGAGGCTATGGCTCCCATCCTCATAATCTCCTTCCACATAATCATATCTATAATCCTGTTTCTAACATGGTGGGCATCCCCAATACCATTTGCCTTCGCCATGAGGCTTGCCGCGCCTATATATAGATTCGCCATTGCAGATCTATATGACACCGCTGTGAATCTATGGTATGTTGCGAAGAGATTTGCCAGGTATCCAGCGAACTCGTATTCCCTGAACATGAAGACCCTCTCCCACGGGACGAAGACGTTATCGAATATCGTTAGTGTTTCGAGCTCATAGTCCTTAGTGCTTAGAACAGCACTCCTATTACCCTCAACCTCGTCTATAGGCCTTACAACCATGCTGAGACCCTTAGCATTTGCTGGAACGGCGAAGGCTACTGCATAGTCTGCATCCCTCTGAGTCATAGCCCTTGTAGGGATCACGATGATCTCATCCACAACTGCAGCCTGCGTGGTGTGGGCCTTAGCGCCCCTAACTACTATGCCATCATCTCTTACATCAACTACCCTAAGATAGAGATCTGGATCCCTCTGCTCATGAGGCCTCTTAGACCTATCCCCCTTAACATCTGTTTGAGCAACAGCCACTGTTAGATCTTTTCTCGCTACATATCTATAGTAATCCATAACCCTAGCATAGTATTTACTCCCCATCTTAGCATCGACCTTTCTAGATACTATCATGAGGGCGAAAAGCGCGTCAGAACCTATTGCCTGGCCTATGTTGAATATCCCATTACAGGCATATGTATGCCTATAGATCATCCTATGCCTATCAACAAGATCCTCCGATCCTCTTGGTATCTTATAATATTTACTGATAACCCCTAGCTCCTTATCCTCATAGGTTCTATCGGGCATCTCATATAGCTTGGCAAGATGTCTAACAGCTATACCGAGGATAGGATGATCTGCTATAGAGGATACTATAGAACCTCTATAGAAGACCCTCCTCCCATCGTTAAGAGATCCTATATATTCAGAAGGCCTCCTAACCATAGAGATCACCAAGATACTTCTCTATACCAGCTAAAATAATTTATATGAATAGATGTTTCCTAATTATCTCTGCCTCTTCAAGGGCTTTATCCCTAGTATTCATATATACTATTTTACCTCCACTCATAACGCCTATCTTGGTAGCGATCTCCGCTATAGCGTTAAGCTTCGTGCCCGACTCAACCATTACAATGGTTTTACCCATCTTCCTGAGATTATTCAGCATGGAATATATCTTCTTAACCATTATAGGCATCACACCCTCTGTTGGCTCGTCTAATAAAAGAAGATCTGTGTTTGTTAGAAGGCATCTCAGGATGGATACTATCTTTCTCTCACCCCCACTCAAAAGATCCGCTCTTCTATTTAGAAGCCCCCTTATCTCAGGATAGATCTCTTCGAGGAGAGATAGATCTATATCCTTTTTACCAGCAGCCAGCCTTAGATTCTCAAGAACATTCATCCCCTGGAATAACCCTGCATCATCTGGCACATAGAGGATGCCTAGCCTGGATATCTCGTATGTCCTTAGCCTAGATATATCTATACCCTTAAACAGGATCCTACCCTTTCTAATAACCTCAATACCCATTATAGCCTTTAAAAGGGTTGTCTTGCCAACACCATTCCTCCCAAGTATAGCTATTAGATCTCCCCTATCTACTGAGAGGCTGATGCTATGAAGCACATGCGCCTTTCCGTAATAAGCGTCTAGCTTCTCTATAGATAGCATCTCTAGACACCCAGATATATCTCTCTAACGTATTTGTTCTCAGCTATCTCACTCGGAGATCCGTCTGCTATAACCTCACCCCTATTCATAACTATAACCCTCTTAGAGATGCTGAACACAACATCCATATCGTGTTCCACAAGCACCACTGGGATCTGCTTCGAGAGATCTGTTATGAGCGAGGCCACCTCCCTCTTCTCATCAACATTAAGACCAGCCATGGGCTCGTCGAGAAGCAAGAGCCTCGGCTTGGTAGCGAGAGCCACAGCGATCTCTACAAGCCTTTGAACGCCGTGGGGAAGCCTATATACCTCCACATCTCTATAGCCCTCAAGGCCAAGCCTCTTTATTATACCATTAACATCTACATCTCCATCCCTTCTGGAGAGTGATGATACAAGTACATTTTGATAGACAGTTAAGCTGCTGAAGAGATTTATAACCTGGAATGTTCTTGCAATACCCAGCCTAACAATCTTATGGGGGCTAGCCCCAGTTATATCCCTACCCATGAAGAACACCTTGCCTGAATCTGGTTTCAGCCTACCTGTTATAACATTTATAAGGGTTGTCTTGCCAGCACCGTTAGGCCCTATTATCGCTGTTACACCATCCCCCCTTATCGATAGGCTCACCTTGTTTAGAGCTGTGAAGCTACCGAATCTCTTAACTAGATTCTCAACCCTGAGTATCTCCTCGCCCTCCAAAGCCTATCCACCACCTCTAAAATACCTCCCCTGGATCCCAGGATCAGTGCTGCGAGGATCGAGCCTAGGATAAGCTGCCATATATCAGCCCATCTAGCTACATATGTTGTGAGGAATATAACAACTAGAGATCCTATGATAGGACCTGTAAAGAATTGAGCACCCCCGATCAGGGTTGCTAGGAGGGGCTCAGCACCTGTAGTCCAATAAGCCAGATCTGGGGTTATCGCGCCCATCAAGATAGCGTAGAGAGCTCCCGCAGCTCCTGCTACTGTACCAGATATTATAAATGCAACCATCCTCAGCCTAAAGATAGAGTGGCCTGTGAATGGAACGAAATCCTCGTTAGCACCTAGGCTTCTGATTAGAAGACCTAGCTTAGATCTATGTAATATATATAGAGATACCAAGGCTACTAAGAAGAAAATATAGATGTAATAATATCTCGCAATAGGATCTGATATATTGATCAGCACCCCTAGCCTTGGAATACCCGAGATACCATCGCTACCCCCTGTAAATGATCTCCATTTGAGGAGTAGAGCATATAGTAGCATGCCAAAAGCAAGGGTTAGCATTGAGAAGTATATCCTGCTATGCCTCAGGGTTAGAAAGCCTATTATAAGAGATAGGGCTAGAGAAACACCTATAGCTACTGCCGTTCCCACAAGAGGATCTCTATACACGTCTCTAGTAAATATTGCTAGAGCATAGGCACCAGCAGCATAGAAGAGGGCATGGCCAAAGCTTAGGAGGCCGGCGTATCCAAATAAAATGTTATATGATAGTGAGAACATAGATAGGATCATGAATAGCGATGCCATATACATATAGAATGGATCTCTAAAAATAGGTATAGACGCTACTACAACACATAGAATGGCTAGAGCATATATATGTGGGTCTAGCCTAGAGAGTCTCGATATCATCACCTCTCACCAAAGATCCCCTGCGGCCTTACGAGGAGGGATATAGCCATTATAAGGTATATTAATAGGAGATCTACTTCTGGGAAGTATAGTGTGAATATACTCTCAGAGATACCTATTATAAGCGAAGCTATATATGCACCATGTAGATGGCCTAGGCCAGCTATAACCGTTACTATGAAAGCAGATACTATGAGAAAATCGCTTAGCCCAGGCACAACTGGGGAGAACATTACTAGGAGACCGCCGCCTAACCCTGCTACTAGGCTGCCGAGGAAGAAGACCGATGTGTAGATCATACCTGTGTTTATGCCAAGAGACTCAGCTATATGGGGCCTTCTCCAAGTAGCCCTTACCCTGAGGCCCCACATAGTCTTATTTATAAGCATAACTATTAATAGATATACCGCTAGCCCAACAGCTATAACCAAGATCATGTAGAGGGGGAAAACCCTACCGAGAATAGTGATCCCTATAGCCAGAGACTCTGGAAGCGGGACTGAGATTGGAAGCTTACCCCATATATTCTTACTCACATCATTTATAATCAGGCTTGCCGCGAATGTCATTAGAAGCTGGTATGTGACATCAACCTTGTAGAGGGGTCTGAGGAGGAGCCTCTCAATGGCGATCCCAACCAAACCTACTGTGAGGGATGCAAGGGCTATCGAGAGCCAGAGGTTTCCAGTGAGCTTATAGAATGTATATGTTAGATATCCACCTAGAACTAGGAGGACGGCTTGTGAGAAGTTTACAACTCTGAGAACCCCGAATATGAGTGTGAGTCCTGAGGCTATTAACCAGTAGATCGATGCTCTATAGAGGCCTGTGAAGAGTTGATAAAAAATAGGCGTTAGATCCACTGGGAATCCCCGCTTAACCCACCAGAGGTATCTTATAATCAGGAGGGGATCTATAGTAGAGGAATGCTGGAACAGCCCTTATATCTGTTAGCACCGGCACGTCCCCACCAACGTTGATTGTTTCTCCTGAGATCCTGCCATAGGGTACCTCATATATTGCCTGGTGATCCTGAGGCCTTATCCACCTAACACCAGCTGGTGAGACTAGCACCATGCCCTCCATCGTCTTGATCAGCGTGTCTAGGTCTAGGCTACCTGTTCTCTCCAAAGCAGCCTTGATCATATAGATAGCTGTATATGTAGTCTCAGCTGAATATGCTGGAAGCCTACCCCATCTCTTTACAAATGCGTCTACAAATCTCTTGTTAATATCTGTTGGCGGGTAGAACCAGACATATCTACCGCTAACCCATGTCCCATACTGAGCCATTGGATATGACTTGCCCAAGCCATATGCTACATCCATAGAATATCCCATTGGGTTGAACACAGCCTTGATCCTTCTATATAGGCCTAGCTCCACAGCCTGCTTATGAAGGGTTATAGCCTCGACAGCCCAGTTAACCGTGAAGAGACCCTCAGCATCTGTTGCCATCACAGCGCTAATCCATTTTGTGAAATCCGTGGTACCTGGTGAGGGGTTCCACTGCTCGGTTACAAACTCAACATCGGGTCTCAAGGCCTTGAGGGTTGTTTTGAAGAACTCCCATGAAACCCTGCCATACTCGTAATCAGGGTTTATCCCAGCCCACTTCTTGACCGGGAGATCCTTTGCGATCCACGCGGCGAGTATGCCATCCTGATACACCGGGACAGATACTCTGAATATATGTTTGATCCCTTGCTTATATACAAGCTCCTCTGTAAGCCTGTGTGTAGCTGCGTGAACAACTATCAATATCCTATTTAGCTCGGGCATTATAGGCCCCACCCTCATTGCATTACCACTCGAATCTATACCTACTAGAAAGTCAACCCTCTCTTGCTCAACAAGCTCTCTAGCCTGTTTAACAGCATCAGCAGCCTCATCCCTGATCACTATCTCCACCTTACTACCGAGGATGCCCCCGGCAGCGTTTATCTCCTCAACAGCCAGCCTCGCACCCTGCTCTATATACTCACCATATGTTGCCCATGTACCGCTCCTAATCCCCATAACCCCTATCCTTATAGTATCCTTGGGCAGCCTAGAGACAGGGGCCACTGTCTTTGTCACAGTCTGTGTTACTGGTGAGGTCACAGTTATAGTTGATACTCCGCCTGGCTGTGTCTGTGTTATTGTTCTAACTATCTCTGTGATCCTCGGAGGAGCCAAGGAATAGCCTCCTGCAACACCTACTGCAAGGCCTACTACACCTGCACCGATCAGCTTTAAAAAGGATCTCCTGGCCTCGCTAACCATGCTCCACCGAGGATGTTATTTTAAAAGCAAATAAATATTTAACTTATGTATTATAATAGATTGCTTATTATATCTCAATAGTCTCTGGATCACCTTGTCTTTATAAGTTTAATGCTAAATATTTACGTGGGGAGGATATATAGGAATGTTTATGCTTAATATAAGGCATATACTTGAGAGGGCTAGGCTCTACTTCGGCAAGAAGGAGATCGTTTCTAGAACCGAGGAGGGGATATATAGATATACATATGGCGATATGTATAAAAGGGTATGTAGGCTTGCCAATGCATTGGAGGAGCTCGGGGTTAAAAGGGGTGATAGGGTTGCCAGCATAGCCTGGAATACCCATAGGCATTTAGAGCTCCACCTAGCTGTTCCAGCAATTGGCGGGGTTCTCCACACGGTTAATATAAGATATACCCCTGAGGAGATGGTATATACTATTAACAAGGCTAGGGATAAGATCCTCTTTGTAGATAGAGATCAGATACCCACTGTTGAGAAGATCTATAGGGATCTAAGATCTGTTGAGTCTGTAGTTATAATGGGTTCGAAGGATTCTGAGAAGCTATCTATAGATGGGGCTGAGATATACTATTACGAGGATCTTATAGAGAGGTCGAGCGATAGATATGAGTTCCCAGATCTCGATGAGAGTCTCCCAGCAGCTATGTGCTTCACATCGGGAACCACCGGTATGCCCAAGGGGGTTGTATATACACATAGGGGGATCTTTCTAAGGGCTCTCGCCTCATGCCTAGTGGATACCTATGCTATATCTGAGAGAGATGTTGTGATGCATGTAGTACCTATGTTCCATATAAGTAGCTGGTTCATGCCATATGCAGCAACCCTTGTAGGCTCTAAACAGGTGTTTCCAGGGCCTAGGCCTAGGCCTGAGATCCTATATAGTCTTATAAAGAGCGAGGGTGTCACTGTGAGCGATGGTGCTCCAGTGGTTTGGATAGACTTTCTAAACTATTTCACGAGATTCGGTAGGCGTGAGGATATATCGACTCTAAAGAGGCTCATCATAGGAGGCTCGGCCCCTCCAAGGGCCCTTATAAAGGCTTATAAGGAGCTTGGCATCGATGTTCTACATGCGTGGGGGATGACAGAGACCTATGACTCTGCTGTAGCCTTTACAAGGCCTAAGAGCTACTTAGAAGGCCTTTCCGAAGACGCTATACTTGATCTAAAAGCTAAGCAGGGCCTCCCATTCCCAGGTATCGAGGTTATGATCGTTGATGAGAAGGGAGACCCGCTTCCATGGGATGGAAGGTCTGTGGGTGAGCTCCTTATAAGGGGTGCATGGGTTGTTGAGGAGTACTACGATGATCCAGAGGCTACTAGGAAGTCGTTCTATAGAGGATGGCTCAGAACGGGTGATCTCGCTACAATCGATGAGGAGGGATATATAGAGATTGTGGATAGGGTTAAGGATGTTATAAAGAGCGGGGGTGAGTGGATCTCCTCTGTTAGGGTTGAGAACGAGGCTATGGCCCACCCAGCTGTGCTTGAGGCAACTGCTATAGCTGTTCCCCATCCTAGGTGGGGTGAGAGACCCCTGTTAATTGTGAAGCTCAAGCCGGAATATGTTGGGAGAACATCTAAAGAGGATATCCTTAGCTTTCTACGTGAGAGGCTTCCAAAGTGGTGGGTTCCGGATGATGTTGTATTTCTAGAGGAGATACCTAAGACTGGGACGGGTAAGTTTGATAAGAAGCTTCTTAGGGAGAGGTTTAAGAACTACTATGGAGGGGAGTGGCGTGGATCTTAGGGGTATGGTTGCTATAGTAACTGGCTCTGGCAGGGGTATTGGGAGGGCTATAGCTGTTAGGCTTGCTAGGGAAGGGGTTAGAGTGGTTGTAAATGCTAAGAAGGGTTATGAGGAGGTTATGGAGACAGCTAATACGATAAGATCCCTTGGTGGCGAGGCCCTACCGGTTCTAGCTGATGTATCTACTAGGGAGGGGTGTAGAGAGCTTGTGGATAGAGCTGTGAAGAGCTTTGGAAGGCTCGATATACTGGTTAACAACGCTGGCCTAGGGCTCTACGCGCCATTTCTAGATCAGAGTGATAGCATGATTGAGAAGACACTCTCAACAAGCCTTAAATCAGTGATCTACTGCTCCCAAGAGGCTGCTAAGGCTATGAAGGAGGGATCCATTATAAACATAGCGTCCATAGCTGGTATAGAGCCCCTCTACGGCCTCTCGATATATAGCGCTGCGAAAGCAGGTGTGATAGGCATTACAAGGGCATTAGCTGTAGAGCTAGCGCCTAGGATAAGGGTGAACGCAATAGCACCTGGGGTTGTTAAAACAAAGATGGGTGAGAGCCTCTTAAAGGTTCTACAGCTGGGGGAGGATGAATATCTAGAGAGATACACCCTTCTAAAGAGATTCGTAGAGCCCGAGGAGATAGCCGAGGCAGTGGTTTTCCTACTGAGAACACCATCTATAACTGGGCAAACCATATTAATAGACTCTGGGATGAGCCTGGTAGCATCTAGACTCTCGAGATAATATAGTCATATATGGTGGAGAACCGCTTTCCATATCATTCGTATCAATCTGCTAAACCTTTCCCTATTGAAGACCTTACCCGTTAAGATGGGGAGGAGGTCAGGTAGGCTTAACAATAGGATATTAGCCTAGCTAAGGCGAGAGAATGGCTATCCTGAGAATAAGTGTTAGGCCTATATCTACGCTTAGAACCCTATTCAGGAGGTTCTAGGCGTTGAGATATATTATCCCCTGAAATATACTCTCTTTGGATAAAAGAGGCTGCCGAGGGATCAAAGGCTATGGAGATGCAGAGCCAGCTGAATGGGAATGGGGTGACATGCCCTAAGTGCGGTAGGAAGGCGGAGTTCATGGCAGAGATCTATAGCACAGATGGTATGAGGAGGATAACATATCTATATAGATGTGTTCTCTGTAGATGGAGGAAGGAGATAGAGACTATATATGTGATGAAGAGAGAAGGTAAGATATCTGTTATGAGACAAAGAAAAACATAAAATGTTTTTATCACTATAATCTATGTCTCAATACCAGATCGATTCTCAACGATATATACCATAGCTATCAACTCTAACTATATTTATTAGAAGTCTTGATCTCCATGTATTGCTATTGAATGGTGTGATAAGCTTTCTAACGCTATTGCTTATAGGTGATTGTTATGGGAGCAGTTGTTGAGATCTACTCACACCTCACATGCCCAACATCCTATAGGCTTTTCAAGAGGCTTGTTGAAAGGGGGGTTATTGATAGGGTTATTATGAAGGATGTTGGCCTGGATCTCTTTGCAGGTGTTGTGAGAGGCATTGTCTCTGTACCCTCTATATTCTATAATGGTGTCCTCATATATTCCGGCTACTTCGATGTTGATGAGGCTTCGAGGGTTATTGAGAGTGGAGATCTACCTGTTCTAGAGGATTTCGACTATGCAGAGGCCTCTGTCCTTGCTATGGAGGGTATTCTAGATTCATATGCAACAGCGCTATGGCTATATCTAACGGATTCCATCGACTCCCCATTATCTTTGAAGCCCTTCATAGAGGCTATTTCAAGGCATGTATTCTATAGAAATAGATCATCGGAGAGTTATGAGAGATTGACTAGAGAGATTAGAAGTCTATATGATAGCGAGAAGAGCATATATATAGAGAGGCTTAGAGAGATAGTTGCCAAAAATATCGTGAGGGAGATTATATGGCTGGGGAGGGATCCGAGGAGCTATAGAGGAAAAATAGATAGAGATTATCTAGAACATCTACTCCTAGCCAGAGCAGCTTTAGGCAGAGTAGGGCTCTTTATGGGATACAACATAGAAATCCATAGGAGGAGAATAGAAGAGCTATACACACATCTACAGAAGATGTGGGATACGCTGGCAGAGAAGGTGGAAAATGAGGTGAAAAAGATACTGGGAGATAAGCACTATATAGAATCCTATTTCAAGCTCCAAAACAGATCATAATCCAATAAAGATCATATCAAGGCCTGGCAAATGACCCGTCATTAATTCTATAGCAGATTATCTGTGGTTAGCCATTAACCGAGTATCTAGTAATATATGCTCTTAGCTCTTCACTATTTATTGGTATATGTTTTATCCTAGCCCCAATAGCCTTTTCTATTGCTGAGATTACTGCTGGTGGTGCTCCTATGGCTCCTGCTTCTCCAACTCCTCTCGCTCCATGGGGTGCTTCTGAGGGGTTTTCAACCAATATTGATTCCACCTCGAATGCCTCTAACGAGCTTGGGACGCCGCACTCTGCTATTGAGGAGCACTGTGGGTATCCCTGGTCATCGTATTTTATTGCTTCCCAGAGTACCTGGCTTGCTCCTTGGAGTGCTCCTCCTGTTAGCTGTCCCTCTATCACCATTGGGTTTATAGCTCTGCCAACATCGTCTACAGCTATATATCTAGCTATCCTTGCTATGCCTGTCTCCTCATCGATCTCTACGACAGCTATGTGGGATCCGAATGAGAAGATATCAGCACCTCTATAGAATGCCTCTACCTCGTATCCCTCTAGCTTATCGAGAGCTGATAATATATCTTCAAAGCCTCTGGCCCTGGCCTCGCTCTTAAGCCTTCTACATACCTCTACAACAGCTGCTCCCCCTGCTATGGCTGTTCTGCTGCCGAATGTACCCACACCCTCTTTCAGATATTCGGTGTCTCCGAAGAGTATTGAGATCTTCTCGATAGGTATTCCCAGCTCCTCCGCAGCGATCTGGGCTAGGGTTGTTGCATGGCTCTGGCCATGGGAGTGTGTGCCAACATATATCTCGACAACGCCTCTAGATATTCTAAGCCTTGCCCACTCACCAAGAGCAGATCTATCGTGGGCTAGGAAGCATGATATGCCTATCCCCACCCTCTTACCAGGTTTGTTTCCAAGGGATCTTCTTAGCTGTCTATATATCTCATATGCCCTCATATATGTTCCAAGATAATCTGCATCATCCGTCCTCAACCCCGTTGGTGTCTCGTATCTCCCCCAACCGCTTCTAAGATTTATAGCCCTTATCTCAGCCCTATCGATTCCAAGCTCATCTGCTAGAGCGTCTAAAACCCTCTCATGGATCAAAGCAGCCTCTGGTCTCCCAGCACCTCTGTAGGGGCCTATCGGTGTTTTATTCGTATATACAGCCTTTAGATCTAGATCAACAGCCCTTATCCTATAAGGCCCCACAGACCACCGGATAATATTAACTGGTATGTTTAGATTAACATGATAGCTATATGCACCTATATCAGCAACAACCCACCCCCTAATCCCTAGGAGCTCGCCCCTCCTAGTCCCATAGCCCTCAACCTCGAAGGCAACTCCCCTGCCGTGATATGGAGCTACTAGATGCTCCCTCCTAGTCTCAACATATTTAACAGGGATCTTCAGCTTCATAGAGGCATATATAGCTAATATACACTCAACATGCAGAGGCGTCTTATTACCAAAGGCACCCCCAACATCAGGCGATATAACCCTTATATACTCTGGGGATATGCCGAAGACCTCTTGAATATCGCTCCTAACCCTGTGGGGGCTCTGGCTATTTATATAAAGAGTTAGGGTAGAGCCATTGTAATAGGCTATACACGCCTTAGGCTCTATAGGATTTGCAACAACCCTCTCCATCCTGAGCCCGGCTTTAACAACAACCTCGGCATCCCTAAAAACCCTGGTATCTCCCCCAACGAATCTCCTATCAATAGCCAGGTTCCTAGGTATATCCCCGTGGATCTGGGGTGAGCCCTCCTCAAAAGCCCTCATAGGATCTACAACAGGCTCTAGAACCTCATAATCGATAGAGACAGCCTCAGCAAGATCCTCAGCCTCATACGGATCTCTAGCAACAACGGCAGCAACAGGCTGCCCAACAAAGTTAACAACATCTCTGGGAAGCACAGGCATCCTAGCGATCCTAGCATATCGAGAAACCTCAGGATCAACCCTAGCAGGGGCATAACCATCGATATCGCCAGGCCTTATAAAGAGAAGAGCCCTAGAGCTATCAAAGCCAACATATCTGATCAAAGCCCTAGCATATGGAGACCTAATAACCTTTAGATAAGCCATATTATCCAGCTTAATATCATCCACATACCTACCCCTACCAGTGATAAACCTATAATGCTCAAGAGGCCTTAAAGGCTTACCAACATACAATACTAGAACCCTGAAGCTCTATACATATAAAGAGCTATATAAATCCCCATCAACTCTATCACAACCATTTAACCACAGAGCCTTTAACGCCTTCTATCCATATAACAGCCCAGCCCCTGTTCTAATCTATCTAGAGCAATACTCGGGCATAGATATCTGATCTGACGCTGGCCGTGCCATATCAGCCAAGCCTCAACCAAGATGCTTCAGATTTCATAATCATCACTAATAATATTGTAGATAAGAGCATTCCATATCAATCTGAAGCATATACCATAGAGACACAACAGATCTTCATTTGGAAAGCCCGTCCCCACGGAAGAAATGGATTTGAGCATAACACCTCACCATAGTAAATCCCCACATATATAGATCTATCCATTAGGATTTACAACAACCAGTTGTTTCCACCAAAGAAACTCTGAAGAAGTTTGGAAGAAACATTCGATATAATGATATAATATCGTTTAACTAAATATTATAAATATCCTCAGCATCTAAGATAGTGGTGAAACATATGAGCATAGCTCCATATAGAGCTGCTGTTATCTATAAGCATAGAGAACCCATGAAGATAGAGAGAATCGAGCCCCCAGAGGCCAAAGGGGAGCAGGTCCTCATAAGGATGGCAGGATGCGGCCTATGCCACACAGATCTCCACATATGGTTAGGCGAACTACAGGGGCTTCCTGAAAAGCTACCAGCTGTCCTTGGGCACGAGCCCTCGGGATATGTTGCAGCAAAGGGAGAGCTGGTGCCAGACTATATAAAGATCGGTATGCCTGTATTAGTTCAAGGCGGGTACTATGTAGAAGAAGACATATATACCCTTAAAGGGGCTAACCAGCTAGCTAGAAAAAGAGCCCAGAGCTGGACAGGAGCCTATGGTCTCTATGGCGGGTGCTACTCAGAGTACTTCATAGTCCCCAGCTACAGGTACTTGGTAAGCGCCGAAGGCCTCGAGGATCTCCCAGCAGCAGCTGTTTTAACAGATGCTGGGTTAACACCCTATAGGGCTGTTAAGAGAACCCTTAGTATTGCAAGGGAATATGCAGAGGCAGACGACTTCATAGTGGTTCCTGGCGTTGGAGGCCTCGGATCCTTCGGTGTTCAATATATAAATATCCTGGCGCCCCACCTAAACGTGATAGCAGTAGATGTGAGAGACGAGGCCCTCGAATTAGGCAACAAAGTCGCCAAGATATATGCCTCGATAAATGCTAAGAAAGAGAACCCAGTAGATGCCATAAAAAAGATCGTGGGTAGCAGGAAAGTCATAGCGATAGTGGATTTTGTGGGAACAGAGACGACAATATCTACATATATAGGCCTCCTATCCCCTGGAGGGGTATACACAGTAGTGGGTCTCGGTGGTGTGAAGGGGAGCTTCCCAATACAGGATCTAGTTGTTAATGAGATAACAATACAGGGAAGCCTATGGGGATCTATAGCAGATCTTAGAGAGGTGGTTGCACTAGCTAAAAAGAAGATGATAAACTATAGGGATCCTGTGACAAGGAGATGGAGGCTTGAGGAGATAAATGAGGCGCTTGAATATATGCATAAGAACCTACATATAGGGAGAATGCTTATCACACCCTAAACCATTATCTTTTTTATAATCCTTGGTGCCGAGTGTGAATAGTAATTTATATTTATTATGGTTTATTATTTATTGATATTGGTGTGTTGCTTGGAGGTTATTGGCCCTATAATAGATGGTATAACAATCAATAGGGATCAGAGATACATCACCCTAAACCCTGCAGATACCAGGGAGAGGGTTTCCATGGTATCAGTGGCCACCATAGACGATGTTAGACACGCGTTTGACTCGGCCTATGAGGCCTTTGATAGGTGGAGTAAGCTGCCACCCCATGAGAGGGCTAGGATTCTCTATAGAGCTGCGGATCTGTTTGAGGCTTCTCTAGATGAGATGGCTAGAATCATAACTAGGGAGATGGGTAAGACTCTGGCTGAGAGTAGGGCTGAGGCTGAGAGGGTTCCATGGATTTTGAGGTTCTATGCTGGGTTGATCCTGAGGCAGTCAGGTAGAACTATTCCTTCCCAGGTTAGCAATGGATTGATACTGGCTCAGAGAGAGCCTCTGGGGGTTGTGAGTGTTATAACACCGTGGAACTTCCCAATAGCGATCCCGGCTTGGAAGATTGTGCCTGCGATTGCTGCTGGGAACACCGTGGTTTTCAAGCCAGCCTCTCTAACACCTACGATCGCGTATAAGTTCGTTGAGATCCTCTATAAGGCGGGGCTTCCAAAGGGTGTTGTGAACATGGTTATAGGATCTGGAAGCACTGTTGGGAGGGAGATGCTTGTAAATAAGCATGTTAAGGCGATATCCTTTACAGGATCCCATGAGGTTGGGCTGGAGGTTCACAAGGTTGTTGGGGGTCTAGATAGGTTTGTAAGGCTACAGCTAGAGCTTGGGGGCAAAAACGCTGTAGTGGTTGCCGAGGATGCTAGGATAGATGAGGCTGTGGAGATCATAGTGAGGGGTGCCTACAGCCTTGCAGGCCAGGCATGCACAGCAACAAGCAGGGTTATAGCGCATGAGAGCATATATCAGAAGCTGGTGGAGGCCCTTAGAGAGAGGGTTAGCAGGATAAGGGTTGGGAATGGTCTCGATCCAAATACCGATATGGGGCCCCTATCAAGCATGGATCAGAAGAGGAAGGTGTTATCATACATAGAGATAGGGAGGAAAGAGGGGGCAACACTTGTACATGGTGGGAGAGCTCTTGAAGATGGTATATATCAATATGGCTACTATGTGGAGCCAACCATTTTCAAGGACTGTGCAAAGGATCAGAGGATATTCCAGGATGAGATCTTCGGCCCTGTTCTCTGTATAACGCCATATAGAGATCTTGATGAGGCTGTTGATCTTGTGAATAGCGTTAAATACGGCCTCGTAGCAGGGATCATATCGAGGGATATTGGGAAGATAATGAGGCTCTCGAGAGAGCTAAAGGTAGGGTTGATCAGGGTTAATAGACAGACAGTTGGTGTGGAGTTCCAAGCACCCTTCGGAGGGGTTAAGGCATCTGGAAACGATGTCTATAAGGAGCAGGGTGAAGAGGCTCTAGACTTCTACACAAGGATCAAAACTATATATCTACATTGGTAGGTGTCCAGCTTGAGGGCAGCGGTTCTTAAAAAGCCCATGGATAGGCTCTACATCGAGGATGTCGAGACCCCGAGGCCAAGGGGGTCTGAGGTTCTTGTAAGGGTGAGGGCTTCTGGGGTATGCCATACAGATCTACATATATGGGAGGGGCACTACGGACCTATAAGGGTTGAGGAGAGAGGGATAAGATTCCCCCTTATAATGGGGCACGAGATAGCTGGGGAAGTAGCGGAGGTTGGAGATCAGGTTGAGGGGTTTTCGAAGGGGGATAGGGTTGTTGTATATCCATGGATAGGTGATGGCACCTGCAAGGCATGTCTCACAGGTAATGAGAATCTATGTGTTAGAGGTACAAAGCCCCTCGGGATACTCAGGCCTGGGGGATATGCCGAGTATGTTCTAGTACCAAGTGCTAGATATCTTATAAGGACAAACGCTGATCTAGTTAAATCAGCCCCAATGGCTTGTGCAGGGATAACAGCTTATAACGCTATTAAGAAGGCTGAGCCATCCCCAGGCGATGTTATAATGATCATAGGTGTTGGTGGGCTAGGACATATAGGGCTTCAAATAGCTAGAAAGCTATACGGGGCACAGGTCATAGCTGTGGATGTGAGGGAAGAGGCTCTAAAGCTCGCTGAGGCCCTAGGGGCTGATTATGCTATAAATCCTGCTAGGGTTGATGTGCAGGAGGAGGTTAAGAAGATCACAGGAGGTGTTGGTGTAGATGCTGCAATAGACTTTGTAGGAACTTCAGATACATTCTCAAAGGCATTCGCATCCCTGAAGAGGGGTGGGAGGCTAGTTGTGGTTGGGCTTGGAGGTGAATATGCTAATATAGTCCTCCCACTCCTACCCCTTAGAAATATCGAGATCCGAGGATCATATGTTGGATCGCTGAGAGATCTGGTGGAAATGGTGAAGCTAGTGGAGAGAGGCGTGATCAGCGTTGAGACAGAGATCCACAAGCTAGAAGAGATCAACGATGTATTAGAGAGGCTGAGGAAAGGCCTGGTAAGGGGGAGAGCGGTAATAACACCGTAAAACATCAGCTCCACTAGAGAACCGAAGACATACCTCCCTAGACCAGGCTATGATTTACCATCTAAACTATTAAATATTTAATGCATATTATACCTAGGGTGTCTAGTTGTCCAACGAGCTTTTGCTAAAGCTTGAAGAGAATCTAAAGAATATGAGGGAGTGGGAAAGAAAACCCATTGTAGAGGTAGGCTCTATAGTGATCGAGCTTGTGAAGCTCCCGGCCAGGCAGAGAAAAAGATCTGTGGAGCCTGAGAAGCTAGCTCTTCACATAAGGTTGAGAGACAGCTTTAGAGGGATCTTCATCGAGAGATTTGAGGAGCTCGACGACCTCATGAGAGCTCTAGCAACAAAGACCGTCCAGGATATCGCCAGGGCTCTTGAAGAACTTGCAAAAAGCAGGAAACCTGTAATAGAACATGGGATCTGAAGAAATAGCAGGAACGAGAGGATCCAATGTTCCCAGCTATATTCTAGGAACCTCTACCCCTTATCACCGGGTTTAGCAGTGTGCCTATACCCTCTATCGAAATTTCCACCTCATCACCCTCCTCCAGCGATATATCTTTACCAGGTACTATAGCCGTCCCAGTCATGAGCAGTGTTCCAGGCGGTATGGTGTTGTCTCTGAGGAGATATCTCAGGATATGATCTATCTTCTTCCTCATCATAGATGTTGAGGCCTTTCCCTCGAAGATCGTTTTGCCCCTTCTAAGGATCCTCATCTCTATTTTAAGAGAATATGGATCCTTGATCTCGTCCGGCGTCACTATATATGGTCCGAAGGAGCAGCACCCATCATATGTCTTTGCCTGGGGTAGGTATAGGGGGTTCTCAGCCTCTATATCCCTCGCAGTAACATCATTCGCAATAGTATATCCCAAGATCTTCCCACCACTCCCTAGAATCACAGCAAGCTCAGGCTCTGGAAGAGTCCATCTAGAATCGCTCCTAACCACTATTGGATCCTGGTGGGCAACACACCTCCTACCCCCAGCGTCTTTTAAGAAGAGCTCAGGTCTATCGGATTCATATACAAGCTCATACACACTCCTACCCCTTATAGAGGCGATCTCACCCCCTGTATAGCTGGCTCTAGCAGCCTGATACGTAATCCCGGCACCCCAAACCTCGGGAGGATCTATGGGCTTTGCAACCTTATACTCAGGATCCCTACTTCTCAAAACACCCCCGAGATCTAATTCAGCCTTCTCCCCCAATCTTCCAAGTCTTCCCTCTAAATACCTCTCGAGAACCTTAAGAGGATCCATTTCAACGAGCCTATAGACCTCGCCATTCAATATAACATATAACTCATATACTCCCTTCCTAGTAATTCTCAGTATCTTCATAACACCACCAAAGACAAGTCTATATTAAAAGAATATATAGCTATCCAAGGCCGACAGAGATCTTTAATCCTCGGCCTATTAATAACATAGCTATAGATATGTTAGCTTTTCCCTGAGCTTTGGATTAAAGTACTCATATAACCTGTCCCCAACAATGTTAAATGATAATATTGTTAGGAATAGGAAGAGCCCTGGGAATAGCCCCATCCACCATGCCTTCTCAACATATGTCTGAGCTATACTTAGCATCCTTCCCCAGCTAATTATCGTTGGATCTCCTAGGCCGAGGAAGCTCAGGCCTGCCTCGATTATTATGGCTGAGCCCATCTGCAATATCCCTAGAGCTAGGATCACTCCTATTACTTGGGGCAATATGTGCCTGGTTATTATCCATATGCTGCTTGCTCCTAGGGCTCTAGCTGCTTCTACAAAATCTGTGCTTCTAAGGCTATGGACAGCGGCTCTTGTGATCCTCGCTATTGGTGGCCATATAGTTATTCCTATGACTATGATCATGTTTATTATGCTTCCACCGAATATCGCTATAACAACTAACACTAGGAAGAATGTTGGTATCGATAGCTTAGCATCTATAACCATGCTTATAGCTAGATCTGTTTTACCTCCATAATATCCTGCTAATAGCCCTAACACCGCACCTAGGATCATGGAGAAGGATGCGGCTGCGGCTGCAACAAATATAGAGGTTCTAGCACCATGGATCACCTGGCTCAGAACATCTCTACCAAGATCATCAGTTCCAAATGGATGCATTATCGATGGCGGCTGAAATGTGCTATATGCATCTATCTTATAGGGATCATATGGCGATATAGCTGATGGCGCGGCTGCCATGATGATAACCGCTATTGAGAAGATCAGGGAGAACAGTCCTATGAGATCCTTCTAAACATATGATAGAGGCCCCCAATGCTTTTAATAGGGATTAGCAGCCTAGAAGTCCATAGGGTCAACTTAATACCTCACCCTTGGATCAAGCATAGCGTTAACAATATCAACTATTAAATTAGCTATGATCACTGATATAGATACGAAGATAAATATGCCGAGAACAACAGGGTAGTCCCTAGCAATAGCAG
>JAWAXC010000035.1 GCA_038897115.1 Sulfolobales archaeon
GTATGACGATGCATTCCCAGTATTTATGAGAAGCCTCGGACATCTCCTCCATGTTGTGCCCGATATGAAGCAGAGTATAAAGGCTATTATGAGGGGCTCCCTAGGCATTCTAGAGAAGAGTGTTGCAACCCTTAAGAGGAGGCTATATATGGGGGTCTCTCTTGAGAGGGCTTGGATGAAGATGTTAGAGGAGATAGGATCTAGGATATGCCTCTTCTCAGGAGAGGTAATGCTCCATACATTCCTCTCACAAGGCGATGTAAGGGGTATGGGGAAGATGCTGGGCGATGTTATGAGTTCTATAAACGATATTAGGAAGAAGAGATCACAGATGGCTAGGGCGTTCGAATCAACTCTTCTAATGCTCCACCTTCTAACATCATCAATACTTGGATTAATAGGTGTTCTAGTATCTATATTCTCCCAAATAGCGAGCCTCCCAGGAATGACAGTTATAAGTATAGCCCCTATAAGCGGGGAAATAGTGTTTCGGGTTAGTGTGATAGTGATAGCTGCTCTTTCAATGGTAAATGGTGTTGTTTCAAGAGCTATATATCCCGGAAGCCTAGTAGGATCTATATACCATATAGGCGTGTTACTTATACTCGGATGGATAGCCTATACAATTACAAGCAACGCATTGTCAGGCCTCCTCATAGGATTTCTCGGAAACATAAATATAGGTTCGATATAAACATGATCATATAAACAGAGCACTAAATATTACTAGTAGCAGATCCTGATAATGTTTTTGAGACCTATTTAATGCTCCCAAGCTTTAGACTGTTGATCTGAGTGATGGGGGTATAGGCTATGTCATGTGCCGAAGCTATAGCCTCTTCGTCTGGATATATTCCTAGGGTCTGTATTACCAGCTATTCTCTGATCTTTTGGGCTATTTTTATACCTCTATTATATTTTAAATAACAGTATTATTATCCTAGGATGGGTGCTCTGGATCCGTTTATAGATCATATGGTTAGAAAGAGGATCAGTTTATTTAGAGAGCTAGACTCGATGATAGATTTCTCTAAATCAAGCTATCAACTCGATATAGTGGTTTTCATGGGCTCTGTGGGTAAGCCTGTTAGCATAGATGCTATAGTATCTGCTCTAGGTGTTGATAGAAAGCAGGTTTTAGATGCTATTAGGAAGCTCAGGCTTAAAGGTATAGTTGAGACTAAGGGGGGTTTCTATATCTTAACAGATAATGGTAGGAAATTCTATGATGCCCTCATAAAAGATCTAGTAACCGGCGTATCTACAGCTGAGAACTATGGTGATGTGGTTAAGCTTGCAAAGAGGTTCCGCAGTGTTGCAATAGCCATCGATGTGATTAGGTTGATAGGTGTGTGGGGGAGGCCTCTAAAGCTACATAGAGTTGCCAAAAGCTTTAATATGAATGTTGCAGGGCTTCTAGAGATGCTTAGCCCCTTTATAAGGGATATGGGTGGTGATGATATAATAAGGCTTGTAGACTGTAGAGAGGGCTATTTGAGGAGGAAGGTGGTTAGATGCCTTACACTCTCCAAATCTGGTATAGATATTATAAGGGGCATGCCTGAGGTGAAGAGATATAGGATCCTATATAGAATGGTTGGATATATAACAAGATCTCTAACGCTTGAGAAGGCATTTGAGAGGCTATTGATATACATAGCAGTTATATCAACGGCTATGATACTGCTTCAGAGAACAGCGTATGGGAAGATAGCCCTTGTAGCAGGGTTTGTAGCGATAACGTTCTTTGTCTCCCTATACCTAGCCTCTCTGAAGATCTCAAAGCTATATATGAGCTAACCTCCTCCCCGTCCTAAAGGGCGAGGGTTTTACCTATAAATATTCTATTAAGGGTTTTGTACCGAAGTTATAGAGTATCTAGCTATCTAACTATCTTAAACAATATATTCTGGGTTTATAATAGCTTTTAAGGGCTCCTATGGAGATAAGCATTCCTATCGCGTTATCAATATTGATCCTAGCACTCTCTATCCCTTTATCCAACATAGTCTATAGCTTGGTAATTATTATAGACAGCTCTGGAACATCGATTCTATCTATGCCATGTAGCTCTCTCTTCTCTATAGAGTTTAACAATTCTATCACAGGTTCTCCTGTGAAGATCGTTTATAGATATTGTAACGGCTATATAGCGGGGATCGCTATGTATACAGATCAAGCAGCTTCCGAATATTACTCAGCTGGTTTAATAGATATAAATAGATCTCTATCTCGTTATAGTTCAGATAGTGTTATCTTCTGCAGCACCCAGCCCCTGCTAATTACTATACAGGGTTGGAGCAGAAGCTTCAGCGGGGGCTGTGTGGTTCTAGCAAGTCTAGTAAAGATCCTAGAGATTCAGGGTAAAAAAGGTATATCTATGTTTTATTTACATATATAGGGATAAAGATATTAGCTATTTTAGAACACCTATTTCTCTGAAATATCTTAAAGCTCCCTCATTATACGGTATAGCTCCTCCCACATATTTGATTGCGTTTTGAGGTGTTGTATCTCTTGCCGCAGCTACAGCCTTCTGCAATATATCTAGATGTTCGAATACGGCTTTCGTTATCTTATACGCCACATCAGCTGGGAGGTCTTTATGGCATACAAACATGTTCCAGAATGCAAGTGTCTGTGTATCGTTATCCGTTCCGTAAACATCTTTCTTTATAACACCTGGCACAGCTATACCTGGGTATGTCTGGCTGAATTGCTTAATTACATCATCTGGTATTGGGACTAGATATAGCTTTGACCCCCTCTGGCTAAGGGCTCTCGAGAGCTCCACAATAGATCCTGTTGGGAGCCCTCCTGACCAGAAGTAGGCATCTATGGATCCGTCTTGCAGCGCTCTAGCACTCTCCTCAGCCCCAAGCCTCTCCCATTTAGCGAAGTCCTTCGCAGGATCTATTCCTATGAGCTTTAACAAGAGCAAGGCTTCAACCTCAGTACCGCTGCCTGGGGCACCTGTTGATACCCTCTTACCCTTGAGATCATATACTGTTTTGATCCCCTTATCAACTGTGGTTACAATATGGAGATGGTTTGGATACATAGCCCATAGAATCGATATTGGTGCTGTGGCATTTCTGAATCTCTCATGCTGACCTGTATATGCTAGGTAGGCCGAGTCCGGTAGCACAGTAGCACAGTATATAATACCTTTGCTAAGATCTGTCCTATCTCTTATCAATATAAGGTTATCTATAGAGGCGGCTGTCTGTACACTTGTTGCTGTTATATCTGTGTAGTTAGATATAATCCCAGCCATTGTCGCCCCATAGTAATAGTATACACCTCCAACACCTCCTGTGGCTATTATAATGTTATATTTAATGCTAGGGGTTATAGTGGGAGAAGTAATTGTTGCAGTAGCCAGAGGCGCGGTTGTAGGTGTTGTTGCAGCTTTGGTAGGTGTGGGGGTTGCTAATGGCTGTCTTGTAAACTGTATCCATGCTACAAGCCCTGCTGCTATGGCTATGATAATTACAGCTATAACTATGTATAGCCCAGCTCTGGAGAGACCCTTCAAAGAATCACCAGGAATTTATTACTATGGAAATATTTAATTATAATTTTAGATATGTTCTAATAGAGGTGCTCAGACTATGATGATCATTGATAGGGAGGAGGTAGACTCTATAGTTGATCCAGGAGAGCTTGTAAAGGATATAAAGGAGACATATCTATCCAGCTACATAGCATTTGAAAGGGTTTCAAGCATGGTTAACGATTCATGGATAGGTGTTATGAGGGGCTATCTAAAGAGCCTTGGATTCCTAGTCAAGGTTGTCGGGGTATATCCAAGAGCCTCACCGAGAGTCAAGGGTGTCGTAATCGTTATAGATGTGGAGAGTGGCGATATAAGGGCTATAATAGATGGCTATAGCTTAACAGGCTGGAGAACAGCATGCGCCTCAGCCATAGCCCACGAGATCATGGGTGGTAGGGGTATAGATACGCTTGGAATCATAGGTGCTGGGACACAGGCTCGTTACCACCTAGCGGTATTCACAAGACTCTTTAGAATCGAGAGGATATTGATCTCCGCTAGAACTCCTGATAAAGCATATAGCTTATCAAGGGAATATGGAGCTGAGATATCAGGGCTCGAGGATCTCAATAGAAGGGCAACAACTATTATTGCTGCTACCAACTCGACAGAACCGGTAGTGAAAGGAGATCTCTTGGCTGAAGGCTCTATAGTGATCTCGGTGGGGGCTCCCAAGCCTGTTAGGGAGCTCGATAAAAGGGTTTCTGAGAGGGCTGGATGCGCCCTTGTAGATACTAAAAAGGGTGTTCTAGAGGAGAGTGAGGATGTAGAGGGGATAGAGCTTGTCGAGCTTGGCGAGGCTCTCAGGGGTAGGGAGTGTAGGTTTAGAGAGATAAAGCTCTATAAATCTGTTGGCACATCTGTTCTCGACCTGGCCGGTGCATACCACATTATTAAGAGGAAGAAGCTGCTTTAACAGCCTCCATTGCAGCTTCATTATCATCTGTGAAGTATCTGATCCCATTCTCTATTAGTATCTTTCTACCCTCCTCTTCCCTTGTGCCCACAAGCCTTACAAAGATCTTCTTATTAGATCCTGTCTCGCGTATAGCATCCACAATCCCCATGGCAACCTCATCACATCTAGTTATGCCGCCGTATATGTTTATAAATATACTCTTTATATCGGGTCTTTTTAGAAGTATTGTTAGGGCAGCCTTAACCCTCTCTCTACTAGCTCCACCTCCTATGTCGAGGAAGCTTGCGGGTCTTCCCCCATATAGCTTAACAAGATCCATAGAGGCCATTGTAAGCCCAGCACCATTTCCCATTATCCCGACATCGCCCTCTAGCTTTACATAGCTAAAGCCATGTTTCCTCGCTATAACCTCGTCCTCATCCATATCCCTGGGATCCTTCTCAAGGAGAGATGCTAGGTCTTGATGTCTATAGAGGGCGTTATCATCAATCGTTATCTTGGCATCCAAAGCAACTAGATCCTGATTCTCTGTGAGGGCTAGGGGGTTTATCTCAACAAGATCTGCATCGTAATCAATCATTATTTTGTATAGGGCAGATACTATGGATCCCAGCTTAGATGCTAGATCCCCTGAAAAGCCCATGAAGTCTGATAATGCTCTCACATGATAGCTTCTAAGGCCTATCAAGGGATCTATATAGATCCTAGCTATAGACTCGGGCTTCCTAGCAGCGATCTCCTCGATATCAACACCCCCTTCTAACGAGCCTAGGATAACATATTTCCTAGCACTCCTATCTATCGTTATCGATAGATATATCTCTCTCGCTATTTTCACAGCCTCCTCCACGAGGAGCCTCTTAACCCTGACACCCCTTATCTCTGATCCCAGCATCTCTCTCGCTATTTTCACAGCCTCTTCCCGGCTTCTAGCAATCCTTATACCCCCAGCCTTCCCCCTACCACCAACTAGCACCTGTGCCTTGAGAACAGCTGGTAATCCTATGTTATTGATTGCATTCTCAACTTCTTCGAGCGATGATACCACAACCCCTCTAGGGGTTTTAATACCGTATCTCGAGAATATCTCCTTGCCCTCAAACTCATATAGCCTCAAGCCAGGCCCCACTGATGTATAAATAATGCGATATAAATTAGTTAGATTCTATGTATATATAGCTAAGCTAAAAGGGTCTCACTATTTACATGATATCTCTCTGATCCTCCTTACAAGCTTCACAGCAGCCTCAACAGCTCTCCTAGCATACTCCTCAGCCCTTTCAAGTGCTTGGAGCCTTGTAGCCCCGGGACCTATTATCCCAAGGGTCACAGGTTTCCCATATTCAATGCTTAGATCTAGGATCTTCCTCGCTGCCTGGTGAGCAACCACCTCATCATGCTCTGTCTCGCCCTCTATAACTGCTCCTAGGGTTACTACCGCGTCTACACCGCCCCTCTCAAGGATCTTCTTCACAAGGATCGGTATGTCATAGCTTCCCGGTGCCTTCGCGACGATCTTAATGTCTGCTCCTAGAAATCTAGCGTGATCCTCTGCCTTTTCAAGCATTATGCTTGTTACATCATAGTTAAACTCCGAGACCACTATAGCTAACTCGATCTTCTCTTTCCCACACTCGCTACTCCCTGATTGGACCGACATCTGGGTATCCCTGCCTAATACCCTTGCCAGCCTTTTTAGTTAGGGCCTCTCTACCTTTTGTGAGGAGGGCTACTAGGTTTTCCGCATGCTTCCTAGATCTCTCAATCGCTATTCTATATAGCTCCTTCTCATCCTCAGCCTCATCCTCGTGGACTGTGACGTCTATTATATGCTTGTTTGTCATGAGCTGCACATTTATAAGCCCTATGCTGAGGGCTAGGTAGCTGAGCTTGTCTGTGAGGGTTTTTCCAACCCAGCCTAGGGTTATCACTATCTCGCACCCCTCCTCCTCTATCAGCTTTTTAGCTGCTACGGGGATATCTTTGATCCCTGGCACTGTGTATCTAACTATCTTAGCATCTGGGATGTTGGATTTTATAACATCTATAACCTCTGAGGCCATGTCAACCCTTGCGAATGTTGTATCTACAACCCCTATTTTCCTCATAGAGACCCCATCTCTCTGAGGATCTCCTCCCCTTTTAGCAATATATAGCCCATCCTCGACGCATATTCCTCAGCCTTCTCAAGGCTCATCGAGTCTCCCTCGTCAAGCATCTCAGCTATGACCATGCTTGGCACCAGACCTAGCTTAGATGC
This sequence comes from Sulfolobales archaeon, assembly GCA_038897115.1. Classification (NCBI taxonomy): domain Archaea; kingdom Thermoproteati; phylum Thermoproteota; class Thermoprotei; order Sulfolobales; species Sulfolobales archaeon. The sequence goes on from JAWAXC010000035.1 coordinate 6,739, forward strand.
CACAGCTATGCTGAGCTCTGTATGGCCTCTCCTCTTATCAAGCCCCCTGCTAATTAGTATTGGGACATGGCCTGGGGATATGAACTCGCTGTAGAAGATCTTCCTTGCATCATCGATCCTACCTGATAGTGCTAGGCCTACAACCTCGTGGAACCTCTTAATCGTTGTAGCCCTATCCCTATCAGAGATCCCTGTCCTCACAGATATATGGTTTATATAGAGGGAATACGGAGGCGTATCGCCATATCTCAGCCTCTTCTGAGTTAGCTGGGACACGTTTGGGAATGTTGATATGAGATCGCTTAGATATGGGAGGCCCAGAAAATCTGCTGCATCTCTAGAGATCGCGTGGCATATAAGCCCCCCAGCCTCTTTTCTAAGCATATATATGCTTCTATAGTCTATAGAGCCTGCGTAGAAAACCATGTCAACCTCCTCTTCTCGCCCTTTAAAATCATATATAAGTATAGGCCTCCCCATCAGCAGATCGGCTCTAACCCTCTCCCAATCTATCATGTAGTTCCTCTCTTATTTTTCTCCCGTGGAGCCTCTTATAGGCATATCTATATAGAACCCCGGAGGCGATCAGAGATAGCCCTATGATCAGCCCTATAACCGGGGTTGAAATATCCTTGGAAACCCTGGAAGCTATATAGGGCTCCCCACCCCCCAGCGGGGTGTTTGGCTTCACAGGCTTCGATATATAGCCCGTCACCGTTGTGGGTTGTTGAAAGAAAACCCCTCCTTGGTGTGATGAAAAGATCTCTAGAAGGTTTTGGAGAACAAGTATGAGAAGCAGTGTTGCAACAGCTATATAGAGCCTCATAGGATATCTATACACCTACACAAAGTTTCTGCTAATAACATGCCTCTCCCTACCACGCTCCACAACAACCTCCGCCGAAACCAGCATTTCCGGGAAGTCAAAGTCTATATCTATAGAGGAACCAGGATCTAGATCCCTCATTGGAGAGCTCTTCTCAGACCCTATTCTAGAGGCATATGGCTGGTCAGGTTTGCTACTCGTTGATGCAACTGTGTATCTATAGTTAAGGGTTACAGAGACGATCCTGACTCGATCCTTAGATCTATTGGTTACTCTAATACCTCTTCTAGTCCTCTCAATAGAGATCTCTGGAGCACCCATAGCAAGCCCCACATATTGTTAAGAGATCATGGGGTATAAATATAGCCCTATTTAATGTTAGATACATAGGGCCACAGTTTTTATAACTAATAAGGATAGTTCCGTCCTAGAGGGCGGGGAGAAGGTTAGCCAGGGCTTCCAAGGTCTGCGGGGGCTGTGATGTGTGTAAATACATGGTTGCTAATGTTATTTCAACGGATTGGCTATGATTGTTATGTGGCTAATCATTTCCCGCCTACGGTTTTTCTAGTTCTCCGTAGATCTGTTCATCAAGTCCCCAGCCTCTTTCCACTCATCGGAGAGATGGTATGGGGAACCAGGATCCATCGACCGGTATATGGGAAGGAACCTATGTATGTATCTCCTAGGTCTATAACCCTGTGGATAACGTAGATAAAAAGCCCTATAGATCTTTAAAACCCCATGTTAGAGGCTGTTTCGGATTTAGCGATAAATTTAAATATTTCTATTTATTAGTAGCTTTCCATGGATTCCCACAAGGGTTATTAAGGGATGCTATAGAGATGCTGTTAGAAGGACAAAATCATTCAAAAAGCTGAGGAAGAAGGGACAAGCAAAAGGAGATAAGCCTGAGATAAGGAGTATAACGATAACATATTCTGATTCTCAGGATTGGAGATTAAGAGATGGAGCTATAGAGATTAGAGCACATAGAGGATGGATCAGAGTAAGCTATAGAAATCATAAGCAACTACATAGATATCTCTATAACAATTGGAAACCATCAAGCGAGTTAAGGCTGAAGCTAATCGATGGGAGGATCCTCATATATCTAGCCCTGACAAAATAGTTCGAGATATTATATAGACCTGGCAATGCTATTGCAGTGGATATAAATGAGAACAATGTTACCCTAGCCGTCTTTGTTGATAGAAGTCTATATGAGATCTATAGGGTTGAGACTGGCATTGGTAGAATTGTTATAGCTTATTCTGAGAGGAGGAAAAAGATAACCATGGGTAGATCTACTAGGGATAGGGTTGCTAGGAAAGCCCTTAGAAGGCTCAGAGAGAGGGAGAGGAAAGAGGATATCATATACAAGACAGCCAGGATAATCGAGGAGATCGCTAGGAGATATGATGCAGCTGTAGTTGTTGGGAATGTTCGTAGGGGTAAGGATAGAATTGCTAGCAAGGCTAAGAAGAGTCTGAGGCATAGGATTCATCGGTGGTGTGTTTCTAAGCTTGTGGAGATATTGAATAATAAACCATTATATGTTGTTGAGGAGTCTGAGGCATACTCATCATCGAGGGAACCATTTAGCAGGAGGCCTATTAAGAGATATACCCCCTCTGTGATTCGCGTTGCGTTGAGAGGGGGTAAAAAAATAAAGATAATAAAGATACAGCTTAGACTAGCAAGGCTGAACAATGGACTAACCATGGATAGGGATGTAATTGGTGCTATAAATATTGGTCTGAGGTATCTATCTACAGATGGGAGCCCTGTGGCGTTGGGCTCGACAGAGCTCCGTGAGGTGCGGGTGAAGCTAGTGATCCCGCACCGAGGGCTAACCCCAATCAAAGAAATAAAATTAATTAAAAGTAATTAGAAGCACCGTGAGAGGGGAAACGCTTATTATAACCCTATGTATTGAAATATATATTTCTTTGTTAGAACTAGAAGGGGGTTTCTTTGAGGACGGGGGCAGGGTCTCTAGCCGGTATATCCTCTACCTCTATAGCTGTTATATTGGCAGTAATAATAGTTATATCTCTAGCCGTCTTTCTATTCTATATCAATTTCTATGGAGGATCTAAGGGTGTGGTTACCTATACATCGCCGGTAGCTACTCCTACATCTGTAGGTTCTTCGCCTGGTATTCAACAGGCCAGCATAACTATTTTAGCCGCATCTGGCGATCCAACGCTTGCACCTTATTTACAGCTTGTTGCTAGCGACTTTATGAAGCTAAATCCGGGTGTTAGGGTTGAGGTGCAGCTAGTACCCTTTGCTCAGCTTGTGCAGACAGCTCTGACCTCTCTGCAGAATCAGAATCCCTCGCCCGATATAATAATATTCTATCCTTCTCAAGCCCCTACTCTGGGCCCTTATCTGGTTGATATGAGGAAATACCTTGACTCGGGTGTTATTAACTCTTCCGATATTCCCTTCTCATCTTTGATCCCTGTATATCTATTGGATGAGAAGGGCAACCTATTGAAGATAGCTGGGGTTCCCATGCAACAGGTCTTCGGATATGTGCTTGTATATCAGAAAAGTATTTTTGAGAACCAGCAGCTTAGACAGGAGTTTAGGAGTAAATATGGCTTTGATCTTGATCCTAATAGCTGGAGCAGCTGGGATCAGCTGATCCAGGCTGCTGAGTTCATACAGTCAAAGAAAGATCAGCTGGGGATTAAATATGCATTGCTATTCCCCAACGGATTAACCCAATCGATCTTCAACGGCTTCGTAGGGATCTTCTATACTTATGCTATACAGGATCCATGTACAGGTGTTCCACCTGGTAGTGTTGCAGGCTACTGGATGTACTTCAAAGAAGTAGGAGGATCTATAGTACCCACCCTCAACTGCACAGCAGGGGTAAAGGCCCTCGAGACGTATAAGAAGCTGGTTCAATTCCAACCACCTATCGATGTCCAGGCTATGGAGTATGACCAGCTCAGAGATCTATTCCTCACAGGAGACTATGCCATGGTTGCTGCTTGGACATCCTTCATACCGATATATAACAATGCATCCATCTCAAAGGTCGCTGGAAATATAGGCATAGCACCTCTTCCCGGAGGAGCTTCCGGCCAGGCCCCTACATTTGCTGGGATAAATCCGTATTCCAAGAACCAGGATCTCGCTGCGAAGCTAATAGCGTTTATGATCTCAGCTGATGAATATAGAAAAGGGGCTGAGAAGATAGGCTTTGTCCCAGCAACATACTCTGGATTGAGGGTTGCCTCACAGATCCCCTCAACATCGTGGGTCAAGCCTTTCATAGGTATCCTGGAGTCCCAGACAAAGGTGGATCTCAAGAGGATCACTATAGTGAATAGTATAAAGAACTTTTTCACAGACCTAAGACCGATATTCATACAGAATGTAGCAGACTATCTAAGGGGTAAACAAAGTGCCGAGGAGACTATGAATAGGATTGTAAGTAGCTGGATAAAGCTTATGAAGATATAGCTATAAGGGGTCTTTTTGACAAGGAAAATTCGCGATCGATCTATATTGTTTTTATCGCTACCCCCAGTCATATATCTGTTATCAATGACCCTCTATCCAATAGTCACCAACGTCTACATAAGCCTCTCGACATATACACTCAGAGGCGATCTAATCTGGGTTGGATTTGAGAACTATAGATCGATAGCTGAGGATCCCTACATAGATAGGGTCATATATAACACCCTAGTATATACGATCCTGGTACCTGCATTAACAGTAGCCTTGGCTCTGCCTATCTCAGTATCCCTTAAAAGGGTAAGCAGCGCCCTCCTCCTACCGATCATGATACCCTCTTTCATTCCAGCTGCTACCGCAGCAGTTATGTGGTATCTAATGTTAAACCCCTTCTTCGGTATCTCATATTATATTTATCAATATAACTGGGCTTCATCGATATATACCGTGGTTATCATAGAGATCTGGAGATCTCTCCCGCTAGCTGTTCTAATCATATACTCAGGCCTTAAATCGATACCAAGGTATATAGAGGAGGCTGCAATAGCTGATGGGATCATAGGTATTAGGAAGTTTCTATCTATAGACCTACCGATTATATCTCCCCAGATACTAACAGCTTTTGTGCTATCCATGATATCAGGGCTCTTCCTCTTCGACCCAATATATATTGGGACATCACAGGCAGGGCCAAGGGCCCTTGATAACCTGGCTTTCTATGCTTTCGAGCACTTCTACACGGATATAAGGCTTAGGGGCTATGCATCTGCTGTGATAGTTATTATGACTATGTTTTCAACAGCTCTTTCGATTGTGTATATAAGGCTTATATCATCTAAAACTCTTTTGAAGATCCCTGTGGCGAGGTCTATACCTTCGATAGAGGTTCCCAAAGCTATTCACTACTTGGTGATAGCCTTGACACTCTCATTTGTATTCCTACCCATAGCGTGGCTAGTTATTGTATCTCTAAAATCTGCTAAGGAGCTCCTTACAATCCCGCCAACGATTATCCCGAGAACTCCTGTTCTCGATAACTATTTATATGTTATATCAACTGGGGCACCATATCTGATTACAAGCATCTCCATAGCTCTTGTTGTAACCTTACTATCTATGCTCCTCTCTTCAATGCTCGGCTACTCAATGGCTCTCCACGGCTTCGGCGGTAGAAAGCTATTAATATATATATTATATCTAACTGCCACGCCCACCCTAATCTATATAGTTCCTCTCTTCTCAATACTGAGGTTCATGGGGTTTATAAATACGTGGTGGGCTCTCATAGTAACATACCCCATAATGACGATCCCTATAGCTACTTGGATCATGTATAACTACTACCAGAGATACCCGAGAAGCGTGGATGAAGCTGCCCAGGCTGATGGTATGAATAGGCTTAAGGCATTCGCCTCTATAGCACTCCCGCTCAGCAAGGGGGGTATGGGGGTTGTTGCTGTATACTCCTTCCTAATATGCTGGGGAGCCCTTATATTCCCACTGGCGTTCACATACACGCCATATGATCTTTCAAACCCTCTTAGCTTCTCCGGAGCCCAGACGTTCTCAATATATATAGCTAATCTTATGAGCCCTGTCACATCTAACTATGGTGCCGTCGCAGCTGCGGGGGTTATAAGTATTGTGCCTCCTATTGTGCTTCTCAGCATTGTTAGGAGGGATCTTGAGAGGATATGGGGGGTGAGGTAGGTGGTTTTAGAGGTAAGGGGTGTTGTTAAGAGGTTCCACGGCTTCGAGCTCAGGATAGATAGCCTTGTGTTTGAGGATAAGAAGTACTATGTGATCCTAGGACCCTCAGGATCTGGTAAAACAACTCTCCTAAGGATCCTGGCAGGTCTAGAGGTACCAGACGAGGGCTCGGTGATCCTGGATGGGAGGGATATAACTCTAGAGCCTCCATGGAGGAGGAACATAGGGATTGTATTCCAGAACTACGCATTATATCCTCACATGACGGCATATGACAACATAGCATCACCTCTGAGGGTTAAGAAGCTCCCCGAGAAGGTTATTAGGGAGAAGATCCTCGGGGTAGCCAAGATATTGGGTATAGAGGATCAGCTGGGGAAATACCCCCACCAGATGTCGGGCGGACAACAGCAGAGGGTGGCAATAGCCAGAGCTCTTGTCAAGGAGCCAAGGGTTCTCCTACTAGACGAGCCCCTGAGCAACCTAGACGCCAGACTTAGAGTAGATGTGAGGGGCTTCCTAAAGATGCTCCAAAGGAGGATAGGAACAACCATTGTTCACGTAACACACGACCAGGAGGAGGCACTAGCAATAGCGGATGAAATAGTGCTGATAAACAAGGGAAGAATCGTTGAAAAGGGAGCTCCAGAGGATATCTATAGAAAGCCCAAAAACATGTTCACATTCAGATTCCTAGGGCTCAGCAACATAGTACCACCAGAGCTTCTAGGATACGAGGGCGAAGAACTCTTGGGGTTCAGACCAGAGGACGCATATATATGCAACGACACAAACTGCGATTTAGAAGGAGTTGCCGAGGGAATCGAATACCTAGGATCGAGAAAGATAGTGCAGGTAAGGATAAACAAAGAATATATAATAAAAATAAGCGTCGATCCCTCGAGCCGCATCAACATAGGAGAGAGAATTAGGATAAAGATCGATAGAGATAAAATTCAGAGATTCCGAGGAACCCCAGAGGATATGTAATACATAAATAATCTATCTATAGTCGCATAGATAAATAGTTCTACGATCCGTAGAAAAATCGGCGAAAAGTAGAAAAAACGATATCAATAAGCCATTCAAATCAAAACAAAAGATCGAAGGTGAAATATGGTGAAACCAAAGATAAGCAGAAGAATAAAAGCCATAGTGGGTATTGAGAGCGCAATAGTGTTGATAGCATTCGTAGTAGTTGCAGCAGCACTAGCATTCGTAGTACTTAACATGGGATTCTTCACAACACAGAAATCAAAGGAGACAATAGGCTCAGGACTTGGAGAAGCTAGCAGCGCTCTAGAAATAGATGGAACAGTAGTAGCAGGGGTAAATATAAGTGGATCTAGTGTAACATACTTCTACATACCACTAAAACTATCAGCAGGAAAAGCATCAATAGACGTAACACCTGGGAAGAGCGTAGTATCCCTATGGAGCCCAACCAAAGGATATACATACGGAGATATATACGTAGCAACACTAACATCGAAACTAACAGATGCTGGGCAAGGATGTTTTAGCCCTGCATCCTTTGATAATACTACTATAGCTAAGAATGCTGTGAACATAAGTGTAGGAAATCAAAACCTAATAGGACTAACCCTAGGGAGTAATACTACGAATTCAAATACCTATTGTCTAATAATAGCTTCCTACAATACCACCAATACTAAAAACATAACAGATATTCGTATCATAAATGTTACCTATAATGACTACCTAGCTATGTCAGTAGGATCGTATCCGAGTCCGGATATAGTAGATAAAATAGCAAGCAGCTTAAGTAATATTCTGAATAGAAGTGTTGCTGTTGTTGCTTGGGTTTCTAATAGGAATAATGACAATGTTCTTGATCCTGGTGAGAAGGTAATACTACTGGTGCATCTTAATGATAAGGATCAGTTAGGCGCGTATGATCTGTTCAAGGTTGAGTTCAAGATACCTGTTGGCGCGTCTCTAACTGTTGAGAGGTCTGTGCCTGCATCGCTTAACCAGCAGATCATAGATCTAGGATAGCCGAGATAGCAATATAGCTTGAAACAAAATCTCTTTTTTATCTCCTTAAGGCTCTTTAACCCCCTTTATATCCAATACTATGGTGAAGCCTGCGCGGGCCCGTCGTCTAGCCCGGTTAGGACGCCGCCCTTACGAGGCGGAGGTCCGGGGTTCAAATCCCCGCGGGCCCACTGCTGTAATTCAGTCTTTCCACAATCTAGTTTTCTAGCTTTAGTATTCACTTTCCTTCTGTAAGGGGCAAAGCTTTTAGCTACAATATAATGGGATGTTAGGGTAGTGTTAGGCTAATTCTCATATGGCTTTATAGGGCTAGTTTCTATTTATAGTTTCATATAATTTCAAAGGTAGTTTCTAATAGAGCTCTTTGTTCTGGATCATGTATATACTACATATGGATAGGCTTAAATATGTTTTAATTGATATATATTTAGAGGGTTTGGTATGAATAGATATAGATCTGATGGTGAGGTATTTATACCGATGCATGTGGCGACAGGCTATATAATATGGGTGCCGGCTAATCCTCTATCCAGAAATCCCAGGCTCGTTGATAGGCTTATTGAGGAGGAATATGGATATACAGTTGTGGAAAATATCTCTATATCTTCTAGGTTTGTAGGCAGATCGAAGGGCTTATGGGAGAGAGTTATAGGCATAGTATCTAGGACATTTAGAAAGGCTGTTGAAAGCATTTGGATATCTAGAGCACCATAGGCTCTTCTAGTCACACTATCTTTTCATCCCCATATCTTTTATGCCAAAATATATTTTGTAGTGTTTACAATCAGAAATCTGTGCCTTCTTTAGATGGAGATCATAGGTTCAGATGTATAGCTATGTGTTTCCTCTTTGAAATTGTGTGGGGCGATGGTATATTTAGTTGAAATTTTGGTCAGGTTCAGATGTGTATGTTTATTTGGATTAGACATATGTAGATGTAGCGGGGTAATGTCGATATATGAGTGGGGAATATTGGCTTCTTCTGTGGAGGAGGGCTGAGAGGTTCTTGGTTAGGGCTGGGAGGGATTATGAGGATGGGGATTATGATGGTGCTTGCTTTAATTCAGAGCAGGCTGTGCAATTGGCTATTAAAGCTACTTTATATAGGATCTTTGGGGAGAGGTTGAGGATCCATAGCTCTAAGGCCCTTCTATCTTATCTTAGGAATCTACTCTCTCAAGGTGGTAGGGAGGATCTAGCGAGGATCGTTGATGACTTGGTGTTAAGGTATAGGAGGGAGTTAGAGCTTCTTGAAGAGAGCTATATTTGGGGTAGATATGGGGAGTTTGAATATCTGGAAAAACATGGTAGAATATGTATAGATACGGCTAGGAAGATATTGGGGGTGCTCAGGGATATCGAGGGTAGGTTGGCCTAGATTCGCCCTTGATAGGCTTAACATGTTGAAGAGATGGAGGGAGTATAGCTCTATAGTGGCTAGAGCTGCTAAAAATATATTAGGTGATAAGCTAGAGTCTATCTATGTTGTTGGGGGTGTAGCTGAGAATAGGATCACGGTTTATAGTGATATAGATATAGTAGTAGTGGTTAGGGATCCTGGGCTAAAAAGCATAGATATAGTATTAGATATAATGGTGGAGGCAGGTAGGCTAGGCCTCCCCCTCGAAGCCCCTATAGATCTTAAGATCAACACTGTGGAGGAGTTCAGAGAGAACTTGGGAAAACTATATAAGAGAGCAGTAAAAATAGAGCCCTAACATCAACCGGGAGTATGCTCCCCTTCTGCTTAGCACAGAATTTGGGATCGATGGAGGTTTGATAATCCGGTTTAGATGTTTATAAATCTATATTCTAGCTATGGTTGGTTCTATTGTTACTTAGCCTGCTTCTTCCTTGTAGATACTATCTTCACAATATCCATATCGCTTAATATATGATCAGCCCCAATCCTAGCCTTGCTCTTAACCTCTATAGCATATAGAAAGCCTTCTCCCAGCTCTGTATGTACCATATATGCCAGCTCCCTAGCCGTGGTTCCCCTTCTCACCAGCAGGGCGTCTGGCAGGATCTTCCCCTCGCTATCGGTTAGCTTCACAGGATCTTCCACAGGGTATACAGTGATCATGTCGAGCGCTTCGAAGACAGCAGCGTTTATAGCCCTCTGAACACCTGTACCACCTAGCTTCTCGATCACAGCTTTTATCCTCTCTAAAGCCTTCTCCTGTGCCTGTGAAAGCTTAGCCCGATCTATTATTGTGAACCCCCCATCACCTGGTATGTATTTGATAAGACCTGCAGACGCTGCTCTCCTAAGCGCTAGCTCGGCCTCCGCTGATGCGGGTATCACTATCCTCCCCTCGAGTCTCTTGACAAGGCTCTTTATTATATCCCACGCCTCTGGTATATCGGCTTTGTTGGCTATGATGATGGTTGGTTTCGAAATCCTTCTCAGGGTTGATGCGAAGAGAAGTATCTCCTCATCCCTCCACGATGTGAATCTCGTGCTTAATAGCTTAGACTCCTCTAGAGCTCTTACGACATGGGATTTCCTAACCGATAGCCCTGAGAGTCTCTGGGAGAGCTTCTCGATGGCATCTGATGGTGGCATGGAGTCGAGGGTCTTGGCAAGCCTAGCCCAATCACTCTTTATAATAGATGCTAGCCATAGATCGAACTCCCTCTCTATCTGAATAACATCATCATAGGGATCATAGCTACCAGGTTTAGCAGGCCTCCCCTCGGGATCAGTTGATCCAGAGGCATCTATCACATGAAGAAGAACATCAGCCTGTCTAAGGCTATCTAGAAACTTATTCCCAAGCCCTCTCCCCTCGTGGGCCCCTGGGATTAATCCCGGAACATCAACCACCTTTACTGGGATGAATCTATTGCCCTCAACACATATCGAGTTCCTAGCATCACACCTCGGAAGACCGAGGATCTTGTGGGGACATTCCCTTCTAACATATCCTATGCCAACGTTGGGCTCCAGTGTTACGAAGGGTCTGTTCTCTATTTTAACGGGGACCATTGTAAGTGCTGAGAAAAGTGTTGACTTCCCTACATTGGTCTTCCCTATTATCCCCACTAGGATGCTTGTCTGTGTCACCAACCTGCTATACCACTAGAGGTATAGCCCTGAGGATATTTAGATAGGGATCTGCTTTGCTGGCTAAACGATGCTTAGCATCGAGGGCCTATGACTCGGGATAGCTGGGGTTGTTGCTTATAGATTTCGCCTTATTAACATTCGATGCCGAGCTCTTCCGAGCAGATCCTCGCTATATCTGTGATCCTCGTGGCAACTTCTATAGGGTCTCCCCCAACTATATATGCTATCGGCTCTATCCCCAGCCCCCCAAGATCTATTACAGCGTCTACCCCATCCTTGGATAAGGATCTGCTTACCTCGCCTATGATCTCGTCCTCTCCAACATATCCCTCTCTAGGCCCTAGAACTCTGTAGCCTATACCGAGCTTTTTAAGCGCTACCTCAACACATTTTAGAACCCTTATATTTGCTATCGCCCTCACATCCCTTCTAGCCTGGGTTATGTTTAGGAGTATCCTCCCCAGATGTCTACTAGCACCCCATGCAGGCTTGGAAACCGCTGCTATCCCCCTCCCCACCCTTGTTATCCTGCCTGGGAATGCTGCTATATCTTCAAGGCTTTTCGCCCCCTCCTTGGCATATGCTATGTTCATAAGAACCTCTGGCACCAATATATAGGTACACCTCTCTCTAGATAGATGCTCGTAGGCATTCTCAAGGGCTTTTATAACTCCGAAGCCTTGGGAGATCTGTATTAGCTCCGCACATATTCTACATTCAGGCGGTATCCCAGGATCTAGCTTTCTATGTGCATCGCATAACCTGAGCTCTGAGAGGGACCTCAATATATACTCTGTTAGGATTGCCATTACATCAACTTTTTTACCCTCCTTAGTTAGTGTGAGTACTCTGTCTATGAGAGATAAGAATTCCTTTCTATCTATGCCTGCACTCGAGATTCTCTCGAGAAGCTTCTCTTCATCATATACAGGGCTCTTGATATATATATTCACAGTTGGCTGTGAAACCCCTAGGAGCCTGGAAATATATATCTGTGTATATCCCTCGCTCCAAAGCCTTCTAGCTATTATCGCTTTTATCGGTGTGGATATATATTCATCTATCACTTCGAAGGGTAGTCTCAACCTTATCTATCCATAAATAGTATTATAGAGGACCTATTTATCAATCTATAGAGATGCCTATACAACAAAATAATTGGCGATCTAGATAATACCTCCTCAGCAACATTTACATAGGTATCACCTCAGAATCCACCTGATCATATGAGTATCTGCTGATACAGGCCCAAGCAATATAGCTATAGATAGTGGGCTGTGAAGCAGATATGAGAGATCCATGTATAGTTTGGTATATAGCGTCGAAGCTATCTCCGAGCGTGTCTCTTAACAGGCTAGAGGACAGGCTTCTAATGCAGAAGATAGGATATATAGTCCAAGAGATCCTTGGCCAGAGGCTTGGCTATAGATTTAGTTGGTACAGCTACGGACCATATTCAAGGGCTCTCTCAAGGGATCTCCACTCATCTGAAGAGCTATGTGTAAATAGCTATGAGAAGAGTGACGAGACGACTCTAATAAATATATTGGATAGATTCACTGAGATCTATGTCAAGGCCCAGATGCTATGCCCAAGCGAGTCCATGGCTAGGATCCTGGAGATTGTTGCATCACTACATATGTTATCAACAAATACATACCCCCCATCAACAGACCCTGTGGGTGATCTTACAAGGATAAAGCCATATATTAGTAGAGCATGTGCCGAGCAGATCTTCGGGATGTTGAGGGAGATAGGGGTGATAAAAACCATAGGGAGAAACGGTCTCCTCTAATACTGTTTAGCCTTCTTTATAAACACTCCTAGCATCATATATCATAGTAGGTGCTCTGATGGAGAAGAGTGCTAGATATAAAAAGGTATATGATGAGATCCACGGATATATAGAGCTCGACGAGCTAGCCCTAAAGATAATAGATCTCGATGTTTTCCAGAGACTCAGGAGGATTAAACAGCTCGGGGTTACATTCTATGTATATCCAGGGGCTGTCCATACCAGGTTTAGCCATAGCCTAGGTGTATATCATATAATGAGGAAGCTCTCGGAAAGGCTGAGTAGAGAGGGATATATATCAAGGGATGATCTACTGCTTCTTGAGGCATCAGCTCTTCTACATGATGTGGGTCACCTCCCATATAGCCATGCCCTCGAAACATTCTATACGAGAATAACTAATCAGGGGTTCGAGCACGAGGATCTCAGTAGGGAGATAGTGCTAAACGATCCAGGGATTTCGGAGACCCTCTCAGAATTCGGGATAGATAAGCATGAGGTGGCCTCGATTATATATGGAACGCATCGAGAACCCCTATATAATCAGCTAATGTCCTCAGACCTAGATGTGGATAGGATGGACTATCTTATCAGAGACTCTCTCCACACAGGAGTAACATATGGATCCATAGATCTCGATAGGTTATTAGAAACAATAACCGTTGATAGAGATGGCAACATAGCTGTTAAAGATAAGGGTTTGATAGCTGTTGAGAACTTCTATATAGCGAGACTCCACATGTACCGAGGCGTATATTATCACAAAACAAGCCTTGGCTATGAATTGTTATTAACACATATATGGGGAGAGCTTCTAGATATATATAGAGAGCTAGAGCCATTCAAAACAATAGATGGGTTGAGAACGCTTATAAGGAGAAACGTCTTTAGATACTTCGACGACTACTGGGTTAACGGGCTATTCTATAGAATCATCGAGGAAAGGGGGCAGGCTGGGGACTATATAGGCGATATGATCTGGAGGTTCCTCTATAGAAAGGGGTATAAGGTATGTCTAGACCATGTAGAGCTTATATATAGAGATGTGCCCAGCAATGCAGAGATAGAGGAGGATATGAGAGCCGCTATAAGGGGATCTATAAAGGATTTAGATGTAATCGATAAAAAACATCTAATAATATTTGCAGACACAATACCAATATATAAGGAGGAGGAGTCTGTAAATATAATCACTCGTGAGGGTGTCTCGATCAAAATCTATGAATATCCTGGGAGCATTATTGGGAAGCTACCGAAATATATGTTGATTAAGAGGATCTATCTACACCCATATATGCGCCAAATAATCCCATGTCCTGCCGAGAAAAGGGTTCGATAGCCCTAGGTTGTAAGGGCTTTTTCGAATGAGCTGTAGATGGAGTTAAGCCTAGCTATCCACTCACCAAGCTTTTCAGGTGTATCGGGGTATTCCTCGTAGAGCTTCTTCATCTTATCCATATACTCTGCAGCAAGTATGAGCTTCGAGAGTAGGCTAGGCCTTCCAAGCCCAGCTATTACCCTGCTGAGCTTATCGAAAATCCCCCTCTTATTCTTTATAACACCTGTCACACTTGTCTCATATAGATCGCTCTCTCTCATTATCCTCTTCCTAAGCCCATACTCTATATCCTCGTCTGTAAGCCTTTGGAGGAAGATCCTGAATATATCTAGGGAGGCCTGTTTAGCACCATAGTAGTCTATATAGAGCTTATTCATAATCCAAAGCCCCCTAGCGCTGAAGTCACCGGCCTCAGCTGCCTTGGAATATGCTATCGCAGCAGCCTTTGCAGATAGCATTGCCGAGCCCTTCCCCCCACCATGTACAGGGTTTACTGTATAGCCTGCATCACCTATAACCATTATCCCATTCCACACCATCGTATATGGTGGCCTTCTAGTCGGTACTAGGGCTCCGCTGCTCTCAACTAGTTTTGAGTTTCTGAACTCGGGTCTTGTGAGGATATATCTATAGAGATATACCCTGGGATGCTCATAGCCCTTGCCACCCTGCACCCCTAGCCCAACGTTAACGGTTTTAGCT
>JAWAXC010000036.1 GCA_038897115.1 Sulfolobales archaeon
TGGCGGGCCCGCCGGGATTTGAACCCGGGACCTCCGGCTCCGAAGGCCGGTGCTCTATCCTGGCTGAGCTACGGGCCCCGCCATATATCTTTAACTCTTTTATCTGTATTAATATTTCCCTTGCTGTGGAGCTCGATCTATATAGTATATAGGCCTCTGTAGCGTTGATCATATAGATCTATGTGATTTAGATGGGTTTTGGTGTGATCTTGGTGTGTCCGTGGGTGATAATTGCAGTATTAGTAAAAAGTTTATACTTTTAAGAAGTTCAATATTGTGGGTGGAAGCTATTTCTTTCTCCTAGCTAGGGCTATGGAGGTTCCTCCTATTGCTATGCCTATTACTCCTAGTGCTAATGCTATTTGTGTGTAGAGGCTGGTTGTATCTAGGTCTTTTGATAGTGATGTTATTGTATTCTGGATATCTGCTATGGATTGCTGCGTGCTCTGCTGGAATCTTTCTAGGGTGTTTCTTAGCGATGTTATGTTGTTGATTGCTATTGATAGTGTTCCCTCTAGTCCTGAGAATCTCCTCTCTGCTGTGCTTATGAAGTCCTGGAGAGAGCTTCTCACACTTGCTATTGATGCTGTGTTCTCGCTTATCCTCTGGGCTAGATCTGTTATGTTACCCCTTATAACAGCTATCTGCTGGGTGGTGATTCCTAGTGATGTGTTTAGAGCTCCTAGGGCTCCTCTGAGAATGTCTATTGCTGTGTTTATAGATGATATGTTGAGCTCTATGTTTGAGATCCTCTGATAGGTGGAGATATTTATAGATTCTAGATCGCTTCTTAGAAATGCTAGATCTCTCGAGATGTTGGCTATCTGTGAAAGTCCTCTAGAGATTTTCGGAGCATCTATAGAGATCTCAGCTCTTCCGAAGAGGGCGAAATAGCCTGGAACCTCTATGATCAGTATATATTCTCCTCTCTCTGGGAATCTAATTCCGCTAACAGACGCTATGAACTTATTAGAAGGTGTTACCATGTATAGGCTCAGCGGTAGGGGATACTCCGAATAGGATGTTATCATTGCCAGCTCTCCTATTGGTTGGGATATATATAGTCTATATGTAACCCACTCAGGCGGTCCAGCACCTATATAAGTCGAGATCGTTAGCGAGTAGCTTATATCACCCTCAGCAAGGCTCGCTGGGATGACAACCGATATTGGGAGCCTAGCACTATATGAGCCTGCTGATGCAATTATATAGCCTACATAGGTTCCCGGAGGAGTTCTACTCGGTACTGACA
This sequence comes from Sulfolobales archaeon, assembly GCA_038897115.1. Taxonomy (NCBI): domain Archaea; kingdom Thermoproteati; phylum Thermoproteota; class Thermoprotei; order Sulfolobales; species Sulfolobales archaeon. The sequence continues at coordinate 1,253 of JAWAXC010000036.1, forward strand.
CGGTTATCGTTACACTTGCACTCCCCCCAGGCCCTATAGAGGTGCTTGGAGGAGATATCGTGATCGAGGCTTTTCTAATGACATTTGTTCCGAGATAGCTGACAAGATCTGTTGAGCTTATATCAACCCCGAGGGTGTAGTTGCCAACATTATATATGGCTAAAGACGCAGATGCGCTACCCCCTGGAGGTACAACAAGGATCTGTGTAAGACCCTCTAGAGCGCCTCCAGTAAAGATCATTCTTAAAGGATTGTTAAGAGCGTCTAGAGCCCTCACCATCCCAGTACCCTGCTCAAGCGGGTTGGGGTTTTCATAGATATCTGATAGGGGTATCGGGGATGCTGACTCAACTATAGCCCTTTTAATATCCGCTGGCGACCACTCAGGATGGGCCTGTTTTAAAAGGGCTGCAACGCCCGAGACATGTGGTGTGGCCATCGAGGTCCCGCTGAAGGCTGCTGTGCTGTTTATAGGGACAGAGGATATGATTCTAACGCCTGGGGCTGAGACATCTGGCAACGGTATGTCAAAGGGTATAGGCCCTCTCGATGAGAATATAGCTACTGAGGAGTTAGATAGGCTCCCCCTCGTGGTGTCGGCAGCACCAACACATATGACGCCCCTTGCTAGGCATAGATAGTTGATTGTATAGCCTCCAGGGCCGTCATTTCCTGCAGCTATCACAACCACCGCACCGGCTTCCACAGCTCTTGATATAGCTGTTATTAGGGGATCGTAGCGGGCAGAGTAGTAAGAGAACCATGGTGGGATCAGTGTTCCCAGGCTCATACTTATAATCTGGGCCTCATCACCAGTTCCAGGCCTTCCATCAGGGCCTAGCAAAGCCCACTGAATACCCCTTATAATCCATGAGGCAGCCGCACCCTCGCACTGGAGTAGCGGGCTGAAGACTATCACATTATATATATCTACACCTGGGGCAACACCTCTATGCACAGGATCTTGGCTAGCTATTATCCCCGCCACATGTGTTCCATGGGATGCTGTCTCATTCCTATAAACACATACATGCACAACACCGGTTCTAGTTGCATCATACTCAGCCACCACCACGCTCGTGCCATTTCTAATAAGCCATGGATGATCCACCTGTATACCAGTATCTAATATAGCGACTCTCACACCCCTCCCAGTGATCCCCATAGCCTCCATTCTATCAGCCTGAACTATAGATCTACTTACATTATCGAGAGGCCTGAAAATCTCGCCTCTGCTAAGGTATATCTCCTCAACAGGCTTTACAAGCCCGATCACACGGTCTGGCACGATCTTTGATATGCTGGGGATACTTATAAGGGTATCCAGAGATCTCGAATCGATCTCAGCGACTATAGCATTTACAAGCCAAAGCCTATCAATAATCTTTATCCCAGAAGATCTCATTATCCCGATCAGAGAATCCTGGGATCTCTCAGCATTGATCATAAGGGTATTTATAAGACTAGCCCCCCTTAACCCGTGTATAGATGGCATGTCATCGTAGAGCGAGTCTTTGAGCAGTATTAAAACCCTCGCAGACCCTGATCGAGATAGCTCCTTAAACACCTCAGGATCTACCTTATCACTGGTTATCACAACACCAGCCTGTGGATAAGAGGATACAACAGAAGCGCTAAACACACCCGCGAGGATGAGGGAGAGCACTACGAGTATATAGATATGCCGCCACATATCCATTCCTAATACCACCTCAGCCTATAATTAACATAGCATAATATTAAATATTTTATTAATACTGATCAGCATTATCTTAATATCTAAAAGCCTCTAGGCACAGCAGATCGGGTATCCAGCTCAAGAAATTAGCATGCCCCTGAAAGGATATAGACATGTATGATGTTTAGTAACTCTATTTTAGGATTCCTCTTAAGCCTGTTTTAAGCTTGATTTTAGAAATCTGAAATATATTGCATAAAGATAGATAAAAATATAATAGATGTAGATGAAACTCAGATACAAAAATTAAAGATATATGCTGGTGCTAGGTAGGCCCTTTAGCCGATCTTATACGCTCTACCTTACAAAAATGCTTACTAGGCTATCTAATGAGAAGACTCCTGGCCCTATTAGTGCCAATGCTATGCACGATGCTAAAAGAACCGTGTCTAGCTCCCACCCAAACATATATCCTTTCGTGGCTTTGAACATGGGCTCTGCATAGCCCCTTGGAATTGGTGCATTATAAAGCCTAGCTATATAGAAGATCGTTGTACCAATCATCTCAAGGGCTAAGAGTGCTGCTGCTATCCTAGTTAGAAAACCTATTATGAGAGCTAGTCCTCCGAGAAACTCAAGCACACCTACAAGATCGAATAGAGGTCCTGGTATGCCTAGCTGTGCCATCCCATCTCTCATAGGTTTTCTCCATGGGCCGGCTAGCTTTGGGAGTCCATGGACTATGAATAGTGCTCCTACAAAGATTCTCAAGAAAAAGACCGCTATGGATATATATGTTATATCCTGTGTAGTGGAGAAGATCGCTGTATATGGGGATGCATCTACCATCTAGACACCGTATTTTACTATGTAAAGTTGGCTTATAAGCCTAAATGTGGCTTAACCATGATTCCTATGGCAAAACTGACTATAAATTTACATTGTAAATTGATGTATAGTTATATTCAATAGTTCTGTAGCATTTAGATCTGGTGGTTTTCACGAGGATATTGATATTTGGTGGTGTTGGTTTTATAGGCGCTAATCTAGTTAAGAGGCTTGCTGGGAAGGGGTACGAGATCTTTGTAGCCCATAGAGGGCTTAGAGATGCCTATAGAGAGAGGCTGGGGAGGATTATCGCTGAAAACGCCTCTCTCATAGAGTATAGAGATCCCAGGGAGGCTTTTGAGGCGTCGAAGCCAGAGGCTATATATAATTTGGTTGGTGAGTTCTTTGGGAGCGATAGAGAGATTATCGAGGCTAATCTCGGCTTTGTCGAGAGGCTCTGTAGCATTTTGAAGAACTATGAAGGTCTTTTCATACATATCTCCGCCGCTACTGTGGTAGGCCCTAGAGGCGATACGATATATGAGGAGGAGAGCCATCTTAAGGGTATAAGCCCTGCTAATATCTTTGATATTTCTAAGGCCGAGGCTGAGAGGGTTATTGCTAGCAATATTAGGAGATGGGTTATAGTGAGACCAACCCTGGTGTATGGAGCCTATAACGCCCATCCCGAGTGGGTTCGGCTAGTCTCGATGATTATGAGAGGTATAGCCCCATTGATAAGGGCGAGGATCTCCGCTATCGAGGTATCTGAGCTCTCAGAGATCCTTTTAAGAGCTATGGAGCTCGAAAAAGAATATTTCTTCGCAACCGAGTGTGAGCCGTATAACTTCAACGACTTTATAGACGCAATGGCTAGAGCCCTTGGGAGAAACCCTCTTAAAATCCCAACCCCCCTCTGGCTTGCAAGGGCCCTCGCGCCGAAGGAGATTAGAAGGCATATGGTGTTTCTAAATAGGGTTTTCTCATGCGATAAGATGGCTAATCTTACCGGCTATAGGCCTAGGAGGAGGCTATACGAGGGGTTTGAGGAGATGGTGAAATGGATCTTAGAGACTAGCAATATTAGAAGGAGGAAGAGTTAAGGACCCTACCAGATAATGGATCTTCTCAAGAGCCATCAGCTAAAAGCCCGCCTACTAAAGATTAGAAGATCAGCGGTATTATTATGGTTGTTGCTATATATATAGTGGGTAGCTATTTGATCAAGATCCTCGGTCTAGGCCCATCAGGCACAGCACTAGCACTATCACTTGGTAGAGAGGTAAGGGCTATCGATATTCATCCTAGATATTACAAGGCATGTGGCGAGGCTGTCCCAGTTGATACCCCTATGGTTAGCAAGAAATATGTGTTGAGCAAGATAAGGAGGTTCTCATTCTATCTAGAGGACAGGGTTATAGGGGAGGTCAGCTATGCGAGTCCAAAGTGGTATATAGTGGATAAGGGCTCCTGGATCTCCTCTATGAGGGAGAGGATCAAGAGCTCTGAAGATATCAATGGCGGGATCTCTGTAGATGCGAGGGGGCCATATTCAAGTAAGGGGGTGAAGGTGAATGTTATAAGGGCATATGTTAGAGGCTATAGAAGGAATATAGATCCTGAGACAGTGTATTTCATATATGAAAAGGGTGTTGCAGGCTTCTACTGGGTATTCCCCCATGGAGAGGATCTAAATGTTGGCGGTGGTTTCATAGGTGTTAGAAACCCCGTGCCCTCTCTCCATAGATTCCTGGATAGATGGCTTGGAGGGGGGTCTATAGTGGATCTCAGGGGAGCGCCTTTAACGATAGAGCCAGAGATAGATCTGGGGTCGCAGAATATATATAGAATCGGCGAGGCAGCGGGCCTCGTATACCCGCTAACTGGAGAGGGTATAAGGCCTGGGATAGAATCGGCTATAGCACTTGCATCAGCCCTCTCGAGTAGGAAGCCCCTTGAAAACTATGCAAGGTCCATATCTAGGATAGTCAAGCAGATAGAAATCCAGAAGAAGATCCTAAGAATAGCTGTTAAGATAATTGAGGGTGGGGGCTCTATATCCCAGTTGATAGATGATAGTATCCTGAGGGACTATATAGAGGAGAATATATCTGGAAGAACACTTCTAACCATGATCTCTAGGAGGCCTGGCAAGGCTATATCTCTGATAGCCAAGATACTTAGGATCTAAAAACTACTGGGCCGAAACTACTAGGGCGCAGCATTCATCACCACAGCTCCTCATAATATCAACAACATCTGGATCAAGTAGTGAGAGTCTATAGAGAGCATCAACGTCTAGGCCGCAGATAACCTCAGCCCTTAGATAGTCTATATTCTTGGCTAGCGCCTCAATCTCCTCCCTCTTACCGATCTCAACAATAGCTGTATAGGTAATCCTTATGCTAGTACCTAGAGGAGATCTCATATGGGCAAACCAGATCATATTATACCCTAATCTTTATAAGCAGACAAGGGGATAAGCCTATATAAACAGGGATCTCTGTGGATATAGAGGTGATAGGGGGTATAGACTATGAGAGCTTCGAGTTTCTAAGGCTGGTTATGGATGTTGCTAGGACTATAAGAAGGGAGTATGGGATCGAGATATATGTATCTCCTTCAACAGAGCTATTTTCTACAGCTTTTAAAAAGGGTATAAGGATAGGGAATGAGGTATTATATATAGAAGGGGAGCTTAATAGAGAGTCGCTTATAGAGATAATCCTCGATATATATAGAGGGAAGAGGCAGCAAAGCCGCGATCCCAGGGATTCCCCGGTAGGCAGTAGAAGAGAGCCTATAGCAGGGTCAGGAGCTTTGTCTACATATGATATAGCATCCCGACAACAGCTTATAAGCTTAGCCGGGGATCAAGTATTGATAACGGGGATCCTATGATCTACTTTTAGCCTGGGAAGCGATTATCAGCTGTAGAGTAAATTTTAATAGTATATATAAGCTGGCACTATTTGTGTAGGGACTATTCCTTATCATCAATATCATCTCGATGTAGCTAGTGCTATGGTATTGAGATACTGTGGAATATGCTTAGCTGGTGATGCTGTATTACATGTGATATCCAGTGATCCTTTTTTCCGGCATCTCTATGTGCTCTCTTATCTTCCTCTCGATCTCCTCGACGGTTTCGGCATGTCTTATCAGATCTTGGATATCGATCTCCATACCAAGGATCTCAGAGATCTTCTTAACAGCTACAGAGGCCGCCCTGGGATCTGGTCTTTCCCTCTCCGCATAGGGTAGGATAACGGTTGCCGGCTGCCCCAGGATCTCTGTGAACATTAGGATTATTGCTAGGGGGCCTACTATTATTAGGCCTTTATCCATTGTAGGCTCTTTAAGCTCCCTTTTACCCCACTTATTGCCCGTCCATCTAAGGAGATCCTCTTGGGATCTTCTAACGCTTGGATCGAGACCTCCGATTAGTAGTATTTCGCTGATCTTATTCTCAACACTCCATCTAACTATGGTTTCCGCAAATTCTATCCTCTCATGTATATTTGGCACAACACTGTTAACTAGAACCACGAGGCCGCTCCCCTCTTTTGAATAGATCTCGTGGGGAAAGCTAAAGCTCCTCTCACCCTCTATAGATACTACATCTGGCATGTACTTAGTTATAACATAGCCTATCCTCTTTAGCTTTAGAGCCTCAACGATATATTTAGTAGCTATATACCCAACAGCACCGAAGCCTGGGAAGCCTGTTACAAGGTATAGCTCTCCATTCCTCCTCATAGCGTCTAAAGGCTCCGAGAGTATAATCCTTACTCTTCTTCCCTTCCTCTCCACCACTCACCCTCCCTAGTGATAGCTGCTACACCCTTGGTAAAATATAGAATCTCTCTGGGGGATAGAAGGAGTCTGCCTACACCGCAGAGCCTATCAGACTCATCTACTATGAGCACCTCGTCCCAGGGTCTGAGATCCTCATCGATATAGAGCACGTGTTTCGCAAATAAGTTACCCCCCTTTCTAATCTCATCAGCAACTTCATCAACAACAACCACTCTCATAGTGGGGAATCTAGATGCTTTATGAAGAGCAGCTCCCCCTATAAATCTTAAGAGAAACCTATAATCAGAGGCTCTTATAGTAGCTATCACACCCTCCTCCCCAAGAACAGCCCTGATCCTCCCAGTATTCTTAGACACGAGAACCCTGGAATTATCTGGTATAAGGGCCTCACCAGCACCTGGGAAGAACTGATAATCAGCTATAGCTCTTAGTCTTCTCAAGAGCCTCTGCGAGGGCTTCTCAACAAGCAGATACTCCATTATAAACCCAAAGATATATAGGGCCAGGGCTCTAATAGCTCTATTGCCCTGGATTTTTATTCCGATAAATCTTAGAGCCACCGATCTCTCAATGCTGTTTCAATTTTAGATGGTTTATAGGAGTTGATAGAGATCCATGAAATGATGTTAGAGGCATGAAGACTTTACATTTGTTTGGAGGAATGACTTATATTAAGGGTAAGCGATGAATCGTTAATAAATTTGAGCCTCTAGCCGATAAGTCAATAACTCTATATATGTTGTGTAAGTGCTGTAGTTTTATGTATCGTGCTGACATCTGACGGGATCTCCCCAGCTATGTTCTCCCTAGCCTTTCTCCCTAGAACCTTTTTCACCGCCTCTACAAGATCATCTTGTGTTATATAGTCCCTCCCAGCTCTTATGGCTATATAGCCTGCTTCTGTGCATATCGCCTTTATATCTGCACCTGAAGCTCCCTCTGTTATTTCAGCGAGTAAGTCTAGATCTAGATTTCCCTTAATATTTAACTTTCTAGTATGTACCCTGAAGATCTCCTTTCTAGCCCTTTTATCTGGTAGGGGTATATATATAATTCTATCGAATCTACCAGGCCTGAGTATCGCTGGATCCAGCACATCTATTCTATTTGTGGTTGCGATCACCTTCACATTATCTAGAGGGTCGAAACCGTCTAGCTCTGCTAATAGCTGTGTTAACGTCCTATGGATCTCCCTCTCCCCACTTGTCCCAACATCTATTCTCTTTGCAGCTATAGCATCTATCTCATCTATAAGAACTATCGAGGGAGCATGTTTCCTCGCCAATGCGAATACCTCCCTCACAATCCTCGCCCCCTCCCCTATGAATTTCTGTGCAAGCTCAGATGCTACTAGCCTTATAAAGGTAGCGTTCGTTTCTCCAGCAACGGCTCTTGCAAGAAGGGTTTTTCCAACACCTGGGGGGCCATAGAGGAGAACACCCTTGGGAGGCTCTATCCCAAGCCTCCTAAATAGATCTGGGTTTTTGAGGGGGAGCTCTACAACCTCCCTTATCTCTCTAATCTGCTCCTCTAACCCCCCTATATCGGAGTATCTCGTATTGGGCTTCTCAACTAGCTTCATAGCTGTTACAAAGGGATCTTCTCTGAAGCCTAGAACCTCAACGATCTCTGATCCCCTGTTATTAAGCGCCACAGAGATCCCTGGCTTAAGACTCTTGGGATCTATCTTAGGGCTTATATTAACAATTAGGTTAGGGCCTGTAGAGCTCTTAACAATAGCTCTCCCATCTGGTAGAAGATCTATGAGAGTCGCCTCTATCAGAGGTGGTTGTAGCATCTTCTCAAGCTCGATTCTACATTGGCTGAGCTCATCTAGCAGGGTTTTCTTCTCGATCTGAAGCTCTCTAACTGACTTCTCCAGATACCTCACATATCTCTCTAGATCTCTCTCAAGATCTATGTCTCCTCCGCTCTCATAGCCTCTTTGCTCCTCATATTCGCTTTCCTCTTCTACCATATAGCCCACACTGATTAATCTATCCCAACTAGGTTATTAAGATGTTACGCTACTTAGTAGCTTCAGAGACGAGGTTGGATATAGTTGGATATATATTCTCTTAAACATAGTATCTATGCTAGGAGGTTGCCTTGAAATACTCTGTAGCCGAGGCTTCCCACGATCCTTTTGAAGCTATCGAGCTATACCTCAAAGAGCTAGGATCGTTAGAGCTTGGCTGCGAAGTAGTCCCTGTAGAAGATGCGTATGGCAGGGTGCTCTGTGAGGATATAAGAGCTCCTATCTCGTTACCCCCCTTCCCACGATCGTTGGTTGACGGCTTCGCTGTGATCTACGATGATATAGCTGGTGCTTCAAAAGATAATCCCTCAAAGCTCAAGCTACTGGGTAGGATATCTGTTGGAGAGGATGCAAGCAATATAGAAGTTCCGAGGGGAGGATGCTATGCTGTTGATACAGGCTCCTATGTACCTCTTAACACCGATCTTATAATCCCATATGAGCGTACATCCATAGCTGGCGATTATGTATTTATATATAACCCTCTCCCAAGGGGGAGCAACATAGCATATCCTGGGAGTGATATCCATAGAGGGTTTATAATAGCTAAGAGGGGGTGGAGGGCTGATGAAAGAATTATATCCGCCATTGCCTCGGCAGGGGTAAAAAGTGTTAAGGTGTATAGAAGGGTTAGGATATGCATCGCTGCTACAGGCAACGAGCTTCAAGAACCTGGAGGCGGGTTAGAACCTGGCAAGATCTATGAGTCTAACTTGGAAGCCCTCTCAGCACTCCTGAGATCTGAAGGCTTTGAAGTACATAGCCTAGGTATTCTAAGGGATAGGGCAGATGAGATAAAGGAGGCTATTACGAAGGGTCTCGAGATCTGCGATCTTCTATTTATAACGGGTGGCACATCAGCTGGTATAGAGGACTATGTATATAGAGCGATTGAGGAAATGGGTAGGGTTATTATAAGGGGGATCAAGTATAAGCCTGGAAAACCCCTCACCCTAGGGGTTATAAGGGGGAAACCAGTGATTGGGCTTCCTGGAAACCCTGTCTCTGTTATCATGCTTATAAAGACAATAATGTCAAAGCTTCTAAGTAGGGTAAGAGGTGAGGAGGATTGGCTCCAAATGCCTTTGAACGGTCGTGGAAAGCTTTTAAGAAGTGTTAGAGGGGCTGAGGGGAGGCTAACACATATTCCGAGCATCCTTATAAGGGGGGAGAAAGGGCTTTTTATATTGCCATGGGTTCTCGAGAGCTATATGATATCTAGGCTAGCACTTGCCGACATATTTATCGAGATACCATATGACACACAGAAAAGGATTTTGAAACCTATGGAGGAGGTGGAGTTTAGAAGCCTCAGCCATAAACCAAGGGCATGGATTATAGAGGCGGGGGAGATACTGTGGGGTACAGGTATAGTTGGTGATAGGCTTAGGCTATATACATCGAGAGAGGAGGCCCTATCATGGCTTGAAGTAGGGGCTGTGGCGAGGGTGTATATATGTGAGCGCATAGATCTCTCGGAGGGAAGGGCTGTGGTTAGAGTTCTACCAGATAATACCTTAGAAAAATACAGGGTTGAGGTGCATAGGCGTAGCAAGCTATATAGGATCCCAGGGTTCCCCCACGGCACATGCTATTCAGAGGCTGTGAAGAGCCTTATATCGAGAGAGGGGGTTGAGAGATATCTAGAGATCCCGGTAGAGTTTCCTGAGCAGGCCTTTGAAATGTTTATAGACGGGTATCTCGATCTCGCGTTTAGTGCGGAGCGGATAAGCTGATACGCATTACTTAGAAAGGGTTTTGTGGAGGAACATTATGCCGGGTAATAGGATCTCCATAGCGCTTCTAACATCCGCAATATAGTGCCCCATATCAGGGATTACATGTAGCTCGAACCTCTTTCCAAGCTCTAGAAGCCTTTGAGCATATCTTAGCACAGGTCTAAGAGGGGTTCTTGTATCGTTTTGAGGCTGTATAAGGCATATAGGTGCTTTAAGCCTCTCAGCATAATTTATCGCAGACCTCTCCTTCCAGAGCTCCCTCTTACCATCGAATAGAAGTAATGCGAACTGCTTGAACAATGCGTCTCCCAGCTCATACATCTCCTCCCAATCGGGTACAGATGCTCCAGCCACAGCTGCGTCCCATATATCTGGCTCCCTCACAGTTGCCCAGACACTCATGAAGCCTCCATAGCTATATCCAAAGATCGCTATCTTGCTTGCGAGCCCCACCTCTCTCGCCCATTTAGCCGCGTACACAACATCCTGTAGATCTCCTCCCCCAGGGTCTCCTATATCTAGCCTCCTAAACTCCTCACCATATCCTGTGGAGCCTCTAAAGTTTGGCGCAACAACATGGTATCCGCTAGCTACGAGAGATGATATGATGATATCCCATCTATCAGCAACCTCCCACCAAGGCCCTCCATGAACATAGATCACAGTGGGCCCTGGCCTAGGCGCTGCATTACTCTCCACAACAAAGGTAGGTATCTCGAGACCATCGAAGCTCCTGATTCTAACGAAATACGATCTCCCAATCCTCCTCGCAATCCTCGGAGAGACCCTAGTTGATGCAAGAACCCTTGTTGAGCCTCCTGGCTCAACACCTATAAGCGATGGCGGGGATCTCAGCGATGATCTGCCTAGTATAAATATGTTTTTAGCTTTATAATATGCTGCAGATCCGCTATAGCCTGGGGGCAATGGGATCTCTCTACCATCCGCAAATAGATATACCCTACCATCCCTCTTACCTAGGAACCACGCTTTATCCCCATCCATCCAGTCGTAGTATACATGCTCAACTACTCTACGTCTAACATGATCTCTATAGGATGTTCTGAGAGGCTCTAGCCTCATAGAACCTGGATCAAGTACATAGAGTCTTTGGGGGCCAGCATAGTTTGATTCGAATAAAACCCCCTTCTCACCTATCCTCGGCGCGCTATTTGTCGAGCCCTTCCTAGGTGTATAGATCTCGAATCTCCTGCTAGATATATTTAGAAGAAATAGCTCCGAAGATCTTGCATCACCTGCTAACCACCCAGCACCAGCAATCATATCTCTCCTAACACTCGAGACATATATAAAGCTAGTAACTCTGTGGATAAGCTCAGCAGTGCCTCCAGGCCTTGCGATCCAGATGCCGCTCCCACCCTCTATCACAGATGAGAAGGCAGCCTTCTCCCCATCAAAGGCTAGCCCGGTTATTCTAGATGGCTTAAAACCCTCCACAGGAATCTTCTTACCTGTATAGGAGTCTGCGAAGACAATTGTAGATAGCTCCTTCCCAGGTGTTGTATCAACTATATATGGGAATACACTAGAGTCGGGGTGCGCTGCAGCCCCTAAAATCCTATCACCGCTGGTTATCTTGATCCTCTCGCCCGTCTCTAGATCTAGCGAATATAGATCCGAAGACCCCTCTTGTGTAGATAAATAGATCAGCCTCCGCCCACCTGCAATTCCTATAACAGCATATGTAGGTAGCCTAACAATCTCCTCTATTATCGAGACAACCTCGCTGTATGACAATATCCCAAACCTCACATTCTAAGGTTGGACTCTAGGGATATTAAGGCTAACCATCTTCTCAGCAATCATTGAGAAAGCTAAGAATAATAGATCTTAATCCTAATAAGTTTAGTCCAAATATTTAATTTATTTCAATTGAGATCTATTTATTAGGGAACCTTTGAAATACTCGATAATAGGTTTTGGATCTATAGGGACGTTAGTAGCTTATGCTCTTAATATATCAGGCCATATACCCTATATAGTCACAAGGTCTAGATCAAATTTGAAGAGGGTCTTAGTGGATCCTTTAGGGAATATCCACGAGGTTTACGGAGAAATTGTTGAACTGGGTTCGGATATGTGGATCGATAGCGATGTAATAGTTATATGTGTAAAGGCATATGATATACCTCATCTAATCCCTATACTCAATAGGGTTTCAGAAAGAGCTGTTGTAGTTACCCTCCAAAACGGTATTGGCTCCTACGAAGCCGTTATGGGTATTGTTGGAAGGGCTAGAGCTGCACATCTAGTTCTCAATCACGGTGCGTATAGGAAGGATCAAAATGTGGTTGTATGGGTTGGAGGTTCAACTAGCTATATAGGATCCCATGGTGTTCCCCGCAGCGTTTTAGAAGAGATAGCATTAGATCTAAGGATTCTCAAGGTAGAGGTGGTGGATGATATAAATAGCTATAGATGGCTCAAGCTTGCTGTTAACGCCTCTATAAATCCCATAACAGCTATTCTGAGAAGCAGAAACTCTGTTATCGTTGATAACCAGTGGGCAAGATATCTAGCGGAAGCTGTGGTTAGAGAGATCCAGGAGCTATGTAGAGTACTTATGATTAAGCTGCCAAGAGATCCCTTGGAAGAGGTTTTAGAGGTTGCAAGGGCAACGGGTAATAACTACTCATCCATGCTAATGGATCTCTGTGAGCGCGGCCGTACCGAGATAGACTATATAAATGGCTATATAGTTCGAGAGGGTGTTAAGCATGGCATGAGGTTAATAGCTAATGAGGTTCTCTATTATCTAGTTAAGGCAATTGAGATTCAGGGGGTCAAGTGTGACAAGGGATGAGAGGAAGAAGATAACCCCGGTGGACTTTGTCAAGGCTAAGAGGAGGGGGCATAGATTGGTTATGGTGACCGCATATGATTATTACCAGGCTAGAATAGCAGATGAAGCGGGGGTTGATGGCATCCTTGTGGGGGATTCCCTTGGAATGGTTGTTATGGGCTTCAGCTCAACAATACCAGTCACAATGGGTATGATAGCACACCACCTCAGAGCAGTCCTCAACGCAAGGCCTAGATGCCTTGTAGTAGCTGATATGCCATTCATGAGCTACGAGATAAGCAGGGAAGAGGCTGTGAGAAACGCTGGTAAGCTAATAAAGCGAGGGGCTGATGCTGTTAAGGTAGAGGGGCTGGAAGAGGTTGTTGATAAGGTTGAGGCGATGGTGAGATCTGGGATCCCGGTGATGGGGCATGTCGGTCTAAACCCCCAGAGATCCCTTGTTACTGGCCTCAGAATAAGGGGTAAAAAGGCTGAGGAGGCTGTGGAGATTATAGAGGCGTCAAAGGCTCTTGAGGAGGCAGGGGCCTTCTCAATAGTGATCGAATATACTGCATCAGAGATCGCTGAGGAGATCACCAAGAGGCTTAGCATACCAACTATATGCATAGGCTCGGGCCCCCACTGCGATGGGCAGATCCTTGTATTCCACGATCTGGTGGGGTTAAATCCCTCACCACCACCATTTGCCAAGCAATATCTAAGAGCATATCAGCTAATGCTAGACGCCCTAGCGCTATATGTTAAAGAGGTTAGAGAAGGGCTCTTCCCAGGCAGAGAGATGTACTGGTCAATGGATCCTGAAGAGCTGGAGAAGCTAAAGAAAGCGTTAAAGGAGAGAAGAAGCGGGGATAACACATCATTATCCTCCCCACCATAGAAGCTAAACCTTACCGTTCACCCGAGAGCGGTTTTAGCCACCCTCGGGCTCCTCACGGTCTCCCCAGGCCCCCTCACCGCGGTTCATCCACGGGTCTCGGAAACCCGGGGTCACAGATATTTATAATCTTCGGAGCTTATATATGCCTCGGCATAGCTAATAGCCCTGAAGAGTATTAACCGTGAACCCACATGAAAGCTTCTAAAGACAATCAAAAATGTTTCAGCCCCTAAAGAGTGGTGTTTCCACCTAGGTGGCGAGGTCTAAAACTGCATCCTAGACCTCTGCGGTAGGAGGCTCTATGCGAGAGTGGTGAATATTTATTGCAACAAATGTTACTGCTTCGAGAAATATCTGCCCCAAGGCCTTATAGATAGTATAGTAGGATTTTGTCCTCTAGGGCTGGAGGAGGTTAGATCCTAACCTAAAGGGCAAGATGTTAATTATAAGCAGAGATCTATTGTTTGCAGTTACTATATTCTCTTACAATGCTAAGTCCGCTGCCAAGGATTAGCACGCCTATTGCTAGCGATAATAGGGATGCTAGAACCCTGTTATCCATGATAAGATATATTGATAATGCCATGAATACCAGGGATGTTGATATAAGAGATAGAGCCAAGATCCAGAGGCTCTTCATGCCACGCCCAGGATAATAAGCTATGAGCATTATAAAGCCCACCGCTATCACTTAAGATCTGCTGGTTAACCAATATTTCTAAAGACCTAGGTAGACTATATATAGAAGCATTGATGCCGGGGTTATACAGTGGCTTAGATATCTATAGCAAGTACTCCCAGCGATCTTATCTATACGAAGAATCAGCTTCTCAGCAGCTATCCCTATTATAAGTATTAGGAGCAGGGTTGGCTCTCTATATATGGCTGCCCCTATGATGGATATGAAGATAGATATAATCCTCGTTATTTGAGGGGCTATGGATATGATTTCATGATATAAATTCATTATAGTTCTAGTTATATTCGTTAGATCGCCCCCTTCTAATATTATATATACGAAGAGCACCTGTAGGAGTGATACTAGAGCGCCTAGGAGGAATGGGTCATAGCCTGGTGCATTGTTTGAGAAGATCTTTGAATACATAGATATAGGGTAGAATGCGAAGATAATAGCAGCTGTTCTTAGTATATTAATAGCTTTATATCTCTGCATCTCAGGAGATGTCTTTATATATGCATATTTTAGTAATAGGTGGAAAAGATATCCAAGGATATATATCAGTATAATAGATCCTGTGTCTAGGAGTGCTGAAGAAATGATCGATGATAGGTAAGCAATTGGAGATAGATCCAGCTTCGATATATATTTGGATAGGATGAATGTTATAAGCAATATATTGGGTATGATAGATGCTGTACTACTTATAGAGGTTAGTATGATGATAGAGGCTAGAATAACAACTTCCATAAGATCCCAGCTGCTAAGTATTCTATGAAGTGATCTCCTGGATAGCAATTACTCTCCACCCTATCGATGTGAGAATCGATATCGCTTCTTTGAGAAGATCTCTAGAATATATAGAATCGATCGGCTGGGGGTTATAGAGTATAACATATATGTTCTTACTCATAATACCCATGGTTTCTACAAGCTCCTCAGGATCCGAATATGCTAATCCTAGGGGAGAGGTTATCAGGATAGCCATGTGGGCTGGGCCTATATCCATGTATTTGAGGGAGTTGTAGAGGATATAGCTGCTCTCACACCCACTATAGTGTTTTAGGTTAGAATAGATAGTATATATCGCCTCTCTATTACCGCTCCATATACTCCTTATAATCCTCGCCGCGTACTCCTCACATATGATGGCATCTACAACATTGTAGCTTCTAACCATTGCTTCCACCACACCTCTAGAGATTCTCGCGAGATCCTCTGCAACGCTTCTAGGAGGAGCACCAAGCTCCCAGGATACTGCTGGTATATCTATCACAACTACAACCCTTCCCCTGGACTCCGAGAGATCCTCTCTAACCAGGAGCTTCCCTGTTCTTGCATAGGCGCTCCACATAATCTTCCTAGCATCATCGCCGTGCTGGTAATCTCGCACTCCATAGAAGTCATAGAGTCCTCCAAGGCTATAGCCCCTCATCCAGGTGCCAGGGCTTCTAGAAGCTATCCCCAGGATCTCTCTGAATGTAGCCGGCCTTGGAATCGCTATTACGGAGCCCGGTATATCTGTTGCTATCTCTTCAACGAAGATCCCTAGGGGGTCTTCGAGTCTTATGAAGAGTGTGGAGAAATCATATCTCCCAGGTGATGTGAGCTCAAGCGTATAGGACAGATCTGCTATGTGTTTAGGTGGAAGAGAAGCCCCGACTACTGGGCTTTCAATAGGTTTTGCTAGCATTGGGATTACATCCTCTATCTCTATCCTCTGGATATATCTATCAGAGTTATTCCCAACCTCTATGGAGATCTCTATGCGATCTCCCTCTTCAACATATGCTCTAGATATTCTCCTCGACACCTCTATATGTTTAGAAGCATCTACATAGCCCCTTACCTCTCTATAGCTTCTCCATACTATGAGGAGCATTATAGCTGATATAGATAGGAGCTCTAGAGATGATATTCTGAGGGAATAGAGGAGCGAGATGACCGCTGCTGTTATCAAGCATACACCTTCAAGGGTTATCCTCACGGTATATCCACCTTTGAGAGCGCCTCCTCAACAATAGATCTTATGCTAACCCTGCTTAACCTCGCCTCATCCCTAAGCACGACTCTATGGGCAATAGCTGGGTATACAGATGCCTTTACATCATCGGGCGTTACATATGTTCTACCCCTTATAAGGGCTAGGGCCCTTGAAAGGAGATATATAGCTATTGCACCCCTTGGAGAGGGACCCAGCCTAACATATCTATTATTCCTTATAGTCTGGACTATTAGTGAGATATATTTCAATATATTCTCATCGACTCTAACATCTCTAACATTCTTCATAGCCTCTAGAATAGATTCCCTTGTTGCTACGGGTTTTACAGAATATATCTGGATCGAATCGTATCTCCTGAGAATCTCTACAGTCTCGTTTACATCAGGATACCCTATCTCCACCTTAGAGAGGAATCTATCTATCTGAGCCTCTGAAAGGGGGAATGTGCCCTCAACCTCTATAGGATTCATAGTTGCTATCACCATGAATGGCTCTGGAAGCCTGTATGAGACGCCTTCAACAGTTACCTGGAGCTCCTGCATAGCCTCTAGAAGAGCGCTCTGTGTTTTTGGAGGGATCCTGTTTATCTCGTCAACGAATAATATGTTTGTGAATATAGGGCCCCTTCTAAATATGAAGGAGCCGCTCTTCTGATCATATATGTTGAAGCCTATTATATCTCCTGGAAGCATGTCAGGGGTTCCCTGGATCCTTTTAAACTCTAGCCCTAGAGATAGGGCTAGGGTTCTCGCTATAAGGGTTTTAGCAACACCTGGAACACCTTCTATGAGAACATGCCCTCCCGAGAGTAGTGTGGCCAGTATTAGCTCGATCTCCCGTCTCTTCCCAACAACTATGTTGGATACATTCTCTATAACTCTGCTAAATAGTTCTCTAAAAGCTATCTTCTCACCAGTCTTCTCCATCTCTCAACACCCCTCATCATAATGCTATCTATATCTATGTGTCTTTTCCCCCTAGGGGCTCTAGGCCTTGCCACGGATCTGTAAATGCCGAGGGATGATATAAGCCATAGGGATGCCATCATAAAGGATCCTATCATAAGCATTGAAACAGCTATTGGCCCTGCGGAATATGCCGCGTTAATGGAATAGATGATCAGAGCTGGAACTACTAAGAAGGCTTTAAGTATATATGAAGTCTTCAGCAGTATGATCTCTCTATTTCCCTCATAGAAGAGAACATTTCTTCTCCCTAGAAGGACTATAAAGAACCCTACATTAGATTCTCTATATCTGGATGCAAGCACCTCGTTGATCACTATACTGGAATCCGCTATAAATATGAGCTCACCACCTCCAATGCTAATTCCAACAGCTGTGGGTATGCCATGCACCACACATATTATAGTAGCATTGGGGCTACCGCTAATATCTATCACCCTATATACATTAAACACCACTCCGTAGACCCTATCCCCAAGCCTGCAAGACGCTAGATCAATATTGCTGCTATATCCTGATATATTAAGCCCCACCATATATAGGATCTCATTTACAGTACCTAGCTCATCAAGTATCACGGCCTTGCCTCCGGCCGATATCCATTTCAAGATCAGATCGGCATCGCGTTTCCCAAGATCCCTGTCAGGGCTTGCCATCACAAGAATCCATGACTTAGGATCGAAACCCTGGATCTGGGATGTGCTATCTATAGCATCTACGGAGAAGCCTATTCTCCTCAGGAGAACATATAGATCGCTATAGCCCCCTCTACCGGTATTATATATAGATGGGGGATCATATGCCTGTATAGTCGGTATAGCGATATCTTGGAGACCTAATATTATAACTATCATTATTAGTAAAGATATAGCTATGACCCTAGCCGCCATCACCCTCACGCCTCTCTCTAACTGTAAAGCCCATCTCAGCTAGCCTCTCTAAAACCCCCTCCTCATATATATCTCCATATACAACCCTTTCATATAGATCTGCAAACTGGTTTGGTATAGCACGTCTATAGGCTAGCTCTCTCGGTGTGCAATCTTTGCAAAACCTCTCTCTAATTGAAACATATATCTCTCTAAGGATCTTCTTAATACCGGGATACACATAGCTTGGCAGATCTTCGACACCTATCTTATCAACCCTAATCTTTGGGATCGCCTCTCTGGCAATTCTGGGGGGCGTAGTTATAGAGATCAGATATAGTACGAGAAGCACTAAGATCCCGATAAAGATAGCTATAGCTACAACTGAGGCAGCGTTAATAGCTATAGATCCTGGAAAACCCCTTAAAGTTTGAGAGGCATTTGTTATATACATCTGATGCGTTAGATTATAGCTATATTCATCCCTAACAGGTGTTAAATATTCAATAGGTATATATCTATATGTGATTGTGTTTAAAAGAACCGCTACACCCCCCTAACACGATAGTCCATAGGAAATAAATATAGTTATTCCTAGACTGTTGGCTTGGTGATTGCTTTAGGTTTCCTTGGTTATTATGGCTGTTTGGTATATAAGGATCAGAGACTTATATATCTGTTGATGCCAATGAGCTGATGAGCCTTAGGCGAGGGACGAGGCTATGAACCTATGCACTCAGGTTCGCCGACGGCTCTGGAGACATAGAGAACCTCTAGAGCAGTAGGCGGGCCGAGGGGGAGAAACAGGTGGTGTGAACCCATGCCCACAGAAAAAACTGTGGGCACGGGCAACCACTACTATCCTAGGATTGAGATAGCTCTACAATATAGCAGTTGCAAGCAGCGAAATAATTAAAAACTCTATAGAGGATCTAGAGAGGGTTTAGCTAGATGGTTATATATAGAGAAGCAGTTATAAATACTTCGAAGAGAAGGGAGATAATAGATATAACTAGGTATCTCGAGGAAATTGTGAAAGAATCAGGCGTTTTTGAGGGGGCTGAAACTTTTTTGATGCTTGGAGGAGAAGTTTATATATGTTGCTAGTTAATAATGTTTATTGGGAGCATGAGTGAGCGTTTGCTAAGACCTAAGGAGGCTTGTAGGCTTCTCGGTGTTAGCTACACTACTCTTCGTAGATGGATTAAGGAGGGGAGAGTGAGAGCTGTACGAACAGTTGGCGGTAAATATCGTATCCCAGAGAGTGAAATTAGGAGATTATTGAGCGGAGTAGAGACTAAGGAGATCAGAGCAGTCATCTATGCTCGTGTGAGCTCCTCAGACCAGAAAGGCGATTTGGAGAGGCAGATAGAGTATTTAACTCAGTACTGCTCAGCTAAGGGTTATAGAGTTGTGGATGTTCTAAGCGATGTAGCCAGCGGGTTGAAGACTAACCGAAGAGGGCTGCTGAAGCTCCTCGACTACATCGTTAATAGACATGTAGATGTCGTAGTTGTAGCCTATAAGGATAGGCTCACGCGATTAGGATTTGAGTATCTTGAATACTTCTTCAAGCAGTATAATGTGAGAATAGAGGTTGTCTATGGCGAAGAACCAAAAGATGCTTATCA